>JBEAQW010000093.1:0-5697 GCA_041163725.1 Planctomycetota bacterium | reverse complement strand
GCTCGTCGCCCTGCACATTCTCGAGATTCTTGACGAACACCTCCTCGCCGAGCGTGGCGGCTTCGGCCATCCGTGCGCGCAGCGCGGGGTCGCGGTCGACCGCCTCGTCGAGGAGATCCTGCACGAGCGTCTGCTGCGCAACGCTGAAGGTGACCACGCCGATCGACCGGTTGGCGGTGCACGCATCGTCGTCGAGCAGTCGACGCGCGATCTCCGCGACGATCGCCTCGGCCTCGGCGCGGTTCGTCGAGGTGCGCGCACGGTCGTACACGCCGCCGACGAAACGGAACTCGACGCCGAGGTTCGGATGCGCGCGGTGGGGCGCGGGGAAGGTCTGCAGCCGGCCGCCGTAGCTGCGTCGGTTCGAGAACTCGATGAGCCGTTCGTCGCGCGAGCGGTAGTGCCAGAGGAGGCTCTGCTCGCGGAAGCCCGAGGCGATCGCCTCGTCGAGCACGCTGTCGAGCGGCTCGAGCGTCTCGGCGAGCACGCCTTCTCCCTCGCCGGCACCGTCGCCTTCGGCGTCGCGCGCGTGCGCTTCCGTCGATCCTTCGCCGGACTCCTTGCGGTCGAAGAAGTTGGTGGGTGGGAGTTGCTTCGAATCGCCCACGATCACGCTCGCGGCGCCGCGCGACATCGCGCACGCCGCGTCCCAGACGGGGACCTGCGAAGCCTCGTCGAAGACCACGAGGTCGAACGGGGGGAACTCGGGTGGAAGCAGCGTGGTCGCCGACAGCGGGCTGGCGAGGACGAGCGGCTTGAGCGCGCTGATCGCGGGTGCGCCCTCGAGCATCACGCGGCGGATCGGTCGGCGGATCGTGGTCAGTGCGCGCAGTTCGTTCACGGTCCTCAGGGCGCGCCGCATCGCGTCGTCCGCCCGGTCCGCACGGAGCGCCTCGCTCGCGCGGTCGCGCACGAGCGCGGCGATCGCGCCGGAGACGCCACGGCGGTACTCGTCGACACCCGCACGGAAGCTCCCACGAAGTCCCTCGACGCGATCGCCCGTTGCATCGGCGAGCGCCGACTCCTCGCGCATGCGTGCGCGCGTCCAGGCCGAGAGAAGTGCGGACTCGGCCACATCGCAGGCATCGTGCAGCGGGAGCGCGCCGCGGCGGAGCAGGTCGGCCACCGGTGCGAGGCCCACGGCGCAGGCGCTGCGGCGTGCGACGCTGCACGCGCTCCATGCGGGAAGCTCGCGCGCGTGATCGCGTAGCACGGCGAGGCGGGCGCGGAGGTCGGCGTAGGACACCTCGTCCGACACGAACGCGGGAGTCGGCTCGAGCTCCTCGTCGAGTTCGCGGAGGATCTCGCGGAGCGCCGAAAGCGTTCCTGCGAGCCTCGCGGCGAGCGAACGGAGGGCGGGCTGGCCGACGGTCTGCCGCGCGCGCGCGCGGACCGCGGCCGCGTCGGTGGGAAACCGCTCCCGCAGGGTCGAGGCCGCCGCGCGTGCGGAATCGAGCGCTTGCTGCACTGCTGCGGCATCGAGCGCGCCGTCGGCATCGGCGAACGCGTCGAGCTCGGTGCGCGCTGCATCGCCCGCCCCGAGGAGCGCGCGCGCCTTCACCAGGCGATCGCACTCGCGCAGGAGGTCGGGAATCCCGTGGGGCGGCGGCATCTTCGCGTGACGCACGAACTGGCCGCGGACCTTCTTCGCCGCGAGCCAGCGGAAGAGCACGAAACGGTCGCGGTTCGCGCGCAGGTCGCCGATGAACGCATCGATCTCGAGCGCGAGCACGCTCTCGTCGTAGCGATCGAGGAGATCCTTGCGCGTCTTTGCGCCGATCCGGAACGCCTCGAGCGACTTTCGGATGCGCCCGAGGCGCACGGCCTCGTCGTCGGCGAGCGCCGCCTCGACGAGCGTGCCGGCGCCGGGTGCATCGATCGCGAACGCGTCCGCCACCGTTCCGAGTGCATCCGCGAGCGAGGGCGCCGACGGCGGAGAGATCCCGAGAAGCGTCGCGCACTCGTCGGCGGTCGTCTCGAGGCGCGCGAGGAGCTCGAGCGCGTCCTCCGCGACGCGCGAGAGATGGACGGCGTGCTCCGAGAGGATCATCTGCGACGGAGAGGTGTCGCCGAAGTGGGCGAGTGCGTCGGGAGGAAGCGCTTCGATCGAGCGGGCGAGCGCGTCGATCCGGTCGATGCGCGCCTCGAGATCGTCGATCGAGACGGCCGGAGGGAGCGCGCCCTCGAGGGATGGCTCGAGCTCCGCGCGAAGCGTGCGTGAATGCGGGCTCGCCGCGGAGACGGCGCGCTCGATCGCGCGCTGCGCCGACAGCCCTTCGCCGCGCTCGGCGTGGAGCGCGTCGCGTACCGCCGCAAGCCGCGCGCGCGCGCGGTCGAGTCCCGCCGCGACGGTACCGAAGCGCCGCGATCCGGCGGCGGCGCGGCCGTCGAGATCCTCGAGCGACCGCTTCATCTGCGCGACGAAGCTGTGCTTGGTCGCATGGTCCGCGTGGAGGTCGAGCGCGAAGGTCGAGAGCCCCGACTTGCGGAGACGCTCGCTGACGACTTCGAGCGCGGCGGACTTCTCCGCGATGAACAGCACGCGCTTTCCGCGCGCGAGGCATTCCGCGAGGAGGTTCGCGATGGTCTGGCTCTTGCCCGTGCCGGGCGGTCCCTGCAGCACGAAGGTCGCGCCCGCCGTCGCCGAGCAGATCGCCGCGATCTGCGATGAATCGGCTGCGAGCGGCAGCCGGATCTCGGAGAAGGGCGCCGCGCGCTCGACCTCGTCGGGCGTGACGACCGGGGCGCGGCGGATCGGATCGGCCGCGATGCGGTCGAGCAGCGAGCGCACGACCGGGTGTTCCTCGAGCGCCTTGTTGCGCGCGCGCATCTCCTCGAAGATCGGGAGCTTCTTGAAGCTGTAGTTGCCGAGCTTCGCCGTCGCGATCACACGCGCGCCGGCCACATCCGACACGGCCTTGCGGACGCGCGCGAGCATCGCGGGGACATCGATGCCGTTCTCGTCCTGGTCGAGCGATTCGGCGAGCCCGATGTCGAGCCCATGCGCGTTGCGGAGGTACTCGACGAGCGCGACATTCGGCACGGTGTCCTCGGCGACGGGAACGACGCGGAATCCCTCGCTGCGCGAGATGCGCTCCATCACGACGGGCACGAGCAGTAGGGGCGCGCGCACCGGCTCGTCTCGGGTCTCGACGCGGAACTCGAGGTAGCCGATCGCGATGTAGAGCGAGCGGGCACCCGTCTCCTCGAGCGAGCTCTTGCCCTCGCGGAAGGCCTTGGTGGCGCGCTTGAAGAGCGGTTCGTCGTCGAGTTGCGCGCGGAGCCATCCACGCTCGAGTTCCTCGGTCGCGGCTTCGGGATCGGCGAGGGTGCCGCCCGCGCCGCCGCGCGTCGAGCCGCGCGCGACGAGCTTCATCGTGCGCTCGTTCCACAGGCAGTCCTCGAGCTTCGCGAGCACTCCGTCGCCGTCGGCGAGGAGCGGGATACCGGCGGCGTCGCGGTCGTTGAGCAGACGGTTTCGCAGCGTGAGGTCGAGGAGGCGCTTCTTCCAGATCTCCAGTCGCGCCGCGCGTGCGGAGCGCTTGACCTTCGGAAGCGGCGGAAGCCCGGCCGGCCGTACGACGGTCCACTCGGTTGCGCGCACCTCGCGGCGCGTCCGCCACGGGGCGTCGGCGCCGAGCGCGCGCGCATCCGGAAGCGGGTGGAAGCCCGCGCGTCGGGCGGCGCGCACATCGAGTACGCGGATGCGGTCGCTTGCATCGCGGAGGAACCGCGCGCCTTCGAGCAGCGCATCGCCGAAGCCACGCCGCGCATCGCAGGCGAAGGTCGCTTCGATCATGCGGAGTTCGCCAAGTTCGAGGCGGTTGACGAGTCGGGATGGACCGTCGTGCACCGCGTCGGGGAAAGACTCGTCGATCGTGGAGAAGCCGACGACGGCGTGTCCGTCACCGAGCGCGATGACCGGCGCGAGCCCCGAGAGTTCGAGCATCGCCGCGAGCGTGAGCGAGAGATCGAGGCAGTTCCCGCACCGTTCGCCGAGTACCTCGGCCGCGGTGCGGACCTTCTGGCCCTCGTCCTCGAAGCTCGGGCGGGCGAGGATGTAGGTCGGGGCCTGCTCCGCAAGCGCCTCGAAGCACGCTTCGGCGATGCGCTGCGGGCGCTCGGGATTGTCGGAGAGATAGCCGTCGATCGCACCGTTGCCGGTGCGCGCGAGCAGCCGGTCCGATGCGGCGACGAGGAGCTGGACCAGTTCGGGCGCGTTGGGCGTGACGAACGAGGCGAGCGACTCGCACGACGCATGGACGCCGCACCAGTGGGTCGCCGGAATCACGGTGAGGCGGTGGCGGACCGAGGCGAGCGCCGCGTCTCCGGCATCGCGCAGCGTGACGACGAGATCGAGCGCCGACCGTTCGGTCACACCCTGCAGGAGCGGCAGCGGAATCGTGAATGCCGAGGTGTCGATGCCGAGCGATCCCCCTGCAGGGATGGTCTCGAGCGGTTCGACGAAGGGCACGGCGTCCGTCCCGTCGATCTCGATCGTGATCCGGCAGCCGTGAAGTCGGTCGGTCGCGCGCACGATGACGGCGCGCACGCACGGCACGCCGTTCACCTCGAGGGAGGCGGTGGTGACGAGGGATGCATCGAGGGTCAGGGTCGGCGGGACCGAAGGGTCCGCGACGGGAGGCGCGATCATGGAGGTCATTATGCCCTCCATACGCGCGACGGAGCGGATCTCGCGGTTATTCGGCGGCGCGCGCGGCGACCGCGTGTCGGTCGGCGGGCCGGACGCTCGGGAAGTGGGGGATCGTGCGTCGAGGTGCTATTCTCTACCGCCCGGCGCAACCCGCCGCACATGAGGTTTCCTTCGATGACGACCGCGCCCTCCACCGGCCACCCGAGCACGCAGCCCGCCACCAAGGTCGATCCCGAGACCGTGACGCTCTCCGGCTATGTCGTCGGCGAGCGCTACGGCCCGGACACGGTCCTGACGCACGACCCCGCCGACCCCTCGCGTGCGCACCCGCGCATCGGCGAGCCGGGTCAGTTCCCGTTCACGCGCGGCGTCCACAAGACGATGTACCGCTCGCGCCTCTGGACCATGCGCCAGTTCGCGGGCTTCGGCTCGGCCGACGACACCAACCAGCGCTTCAAGTACCTGCTGTCGAACGCGAAGGGCACGAAGGCCAACACCGGTCTCTCGACCGCGTTCGACCTGCCCACGCTCATGGGCCGCGATTCCGACGACGCGCTCTCGGCGGGCGAGGTCGGCCGCTGCGGCGTCGCGATCAGCTCGATCGAGGACATGCATCGCCTGTACGCCGACATCCCCGTCGGCGAGGTCACCGTCTCGCAGACGATCAACGCGCCCGCCGCGGTGATCTGGGGCATGTATCTCGCGCACGCGAAGGAGCGCAACATCCCGTGGACCTCGCTCGGCGGCACGCTGCAGAACGACATCCTCAAGGAATTCCACGCGCAGAACGAGTTCATCTACCCGCCCGAGCCGCATGTCAAGCTCGTCGTCGACACGATCGAGTTCGCCGCGCAGCACCTGCCCAAGTGGAACTCGGTGTCGATCTCGGGCTACCACATCCGCGAGGCCGGCTCGACCGCGACGCAGGAGCTCGCGTTCACGCTGCGCGACGGCATGGAGTACGTCGAGGAGTGCATCAAGCGCGGCCTCGATGTCGACAGCTTCGGCCCGCGGCTCTCCTTCTTCTTCAACAGCCACAACGA
>JBEAQW010000092.1:0-4502 GCA_041163725.1 Planctomycetota bacterium | reverse complement strand
TCGGGCAAGTCGGCGCCGCGGTGCTTGGTGGTGCGCGCGCGATTGCTAGACTTGGCGTCCCGCGGAGCCGACCGGCGTCCCGCGCTTCAACGAGAAACCGATCTGACGAGGATCCGACGATGGCACGACGCGGAAGCCCTGCGCTGTACGAACTGCTTGGTCGCGGTCGCGAGAACAAGAACTCGCCCGTGATCCCCGTGCAGATTCCGAATCGGGCGCCCGCTCGCCCCGGTCGCAGCGGCATCTCGATCGGTCCGGGTTCAGTCAAGTCCACCGAGACCGCGGCACCTCGCACGGCTTCGACCTCGGAAGGGCGGAAGCCGAGCGGCATCGATCCTGCGGCGCAGGCCAAGGCGTTCCAGATCTTCGGGATCGCGGCGGTGGTGATCGTGCTCCTGGTGATGGTCTACTCGGCGGGCGTTTCGCGCGGTCGCTCGGGAACCGACTCGACCGACGCCACCGCAGGATCGGAGAGCGAAGTCGCGGTCGGCACCGATTCCGGGTCCGGAGAGGCTTCGGCGGCGCCTCGGAACACGATCGCGACCGGTGAGGGAGCGGGGGGTTCCACCCGCACGCCTCCCTCGCCCGCGGCGAGGTCCGAAAATGCGACCGCTTCGGCTTCGCCACGCACCACGGAACCCCAGGGCGACGGAGCCCTCCCCCCCGCGCAACCCGGGGTCGACCCCCGTCAGGCCGGTCTCCACTACTGCGTCATCGCCTCGGTGCTCGAGTCGAACGCCGACAAACTCGTCTCGTTCTGCCGCGAGCGTGGCCTTGACGCGTGGGTCGTTCGCGATCACAATGGTCGACTTCGCGAAATCACGGTCCTGCCTGGGATTCCGGCTTCGGATCTCAAGGGACCAAAGGCGAAGGCGCTCGAGGAGCGGATCCGTCGCGTCGGCCAGCAGTGGAAGGCCGCGGGGCGGAACAACTCCGACTTCGAGGACCGCTACTTCAAGCTCTTCAAGGGCTGACCGCTTCCCGCGGCGGCGCCAGGAGCGCGAAGCGTCAGGAATCCATTGCAGTCGGCCCCGCCGACCGTCACGCAGTCGTTACTCCGTCAGGATCAGCACATGAGCATTCACAGCAGCCTCAAGACCAAGTCCGGCGCCCTCAACCAGCACCGCAATGTCCTCTCCCGCGATGAGCGCATCGCCAAGCTCTCCTCGAGCGAGCGGTTCGTCGCAGGACAGAACTCGCCGCTCGGTCTGCCGAAGGTGCTGAGCATCAAGGTGGCCGCCGGCAAGAAGCCGAAGAAGGAAGCGCCGGCCGCCGAGGAAGGCAAGGACGCGAAGAAGAAGTGATCCGTGCGTGATGCGGCCGCGCGTTCGCGCGCGTCCGTCCGTGCGTGCGCCGTCCATCCATGTCATACTCCAGCGCCTCCGCCCGCGGAGGCGCTCTTCTTTTCCCACCCGCCAGCCGCGCGCATTCGAAGCACGAATCCGAGGTCGCCCGATGTCATCCGTTTCGTCCACAGGCTCGTCCACCGCCGCCAGGCTCGATCTCCAGCCGCTCCTCTCCCGTCGCGCGAAGTCGATCGACGCCAGCGGCATCCGCAAGGTGTTCGATCTCGCGGCGCACCTCAAGGACCCGATCAACCTCTCGATCGGCCAGCCGGACTTTCCCGTGCCCGACGCGCTGAAGGCCGCCGCGATCAAGGCGATCGAGGAGAACCGCAACGGCTACACGCAGACGCAGGGGTGTCCCGAACTGCTCGGCGCCGTCTGGAAGAGGCTCGGCGCTGAACTCGGCTGGGAGCACGGGAAGGACGGCCTGGGCGCGATCGTCACGAGCGGCACGAGCGGCGCGCTCGTCCTCTGCATGATGTGCCTGCTCGATGAAGGCGACGAGGCCATCGTGCCCGATCCGTACTTCGTGATGTATCCGCAGCTCGGTGCGCTGACCGGTGGGCGCATGGTGCTCTGCGACACCTACCCCGACTTCCGCATGACCGCGGATCGCATCGAGCGGCTCATCACGCCGCGCACGAAGGCCGTGCTCGTCAACAGTCCGGGCAATCCGACCGGCGTGGTGCTCGGCTCGCGCGAACTCTCCGACATCGTCGACCTGTGCCGCGCGAAGGGCGTCATGCTCATCTCCGACGAGATCTACGACGAGTTCACCTTCAGCGAATCGCGCGAGCAGGGGCGCTTCCCGACGCCCGCGCGCTTCTCGAAGGACTGCCTCCTCATCCGCGGCTTCGGCAAGACCTACGGCTGCACGGGCTGGCGCCTCGGCTACATCGCCGGTCCGCAGGACCTCGTGCAGTCGATCGCGAAGCTGCAGCAGTACACCTATGTATGTGCGCCGAGCATGGCGCAGTACGCGGCCGCGCACGCGTACGAGGTCGACATGCAGCCGTGGGTCGATCGCTTCGAGCGTCGTCGCGACATGGTGCTGGAGGCGTTCGACGGGCTCGCGGAGGTGGCGACTCCTGGCGGCGCGTTCTATGCGTTCGTCAAGGTGCCCGAGTCGCTCGGCATGACCGCGACGCAGTTCGTCGAGCAGGCGATCGCGCGCAATGTGCTCGTGATCCCGGGGAGCGTCTTCTCGTCGCGCGACACGCACTTCCGGCTGTCGTTCGCGGCGAAGGAGGAGACCCTCTCGAAGGGACTCGAGGTGCTGACGGGACTCATGCGGGGGCACGCGTGAGCGGGCCGAAGAAAAGAAAAACCGCTGTCTGAGTTTTTGGACCCAGAGCAGCGGCGGGTGGATGGCCTGAAGTTTGGTGGCCCCGTCGTCCGTCGCGCGTTCGCGTGACCGACTTCGGTGCACCCTGTTCATCAGCGTTTCGCGGGGGCGAGTTGAGTTGCGGCGGGAAAAACTGCGCATTCGGGCGGGATTCCAGGCACACGCGGCGTTGGCCTGCAGCGGTGGTTCCGAGAAGACGCGCTGGAAGCGCGAAAACAAGAACGCCCGGCGCTTGCCGGGCGTTCTCGGAGGTTCATTGCGGCGTTCGCGTCGGTCTGGTGTTCCGACACCAGCGGTTGCTGGCGCCGGGACTCCGACGGAGAGAGCGATCACGCGCTCGTGGGCATAGTCGCCCTTGGGCTTACTTACCCTTGGGCTTACTTACCCTTGGGCTTACTCACCCTTGGGCGCACTCACCCTTGGGCTTTGGCTCACTCGCTCTTGGGCTTCGCGCCGCCAGCGGTGGTGCTCGAACCGAGCTTCACTTCGCTGCCGGGAGGGGCGACCTGCTCGCCGACCGGGCGGATGTCCTTCTGCTCGAGAACGACTTCGTCGGATTCTCCGCCGGAGCAGCCGACGAGGCAGAGGCACGCGGTGGCGCAGGTGATTGCAAGAAGGGTCTTCATGGCGTTCCTTTCGGTGTTTCGCGTATCCCCGTCGGAGGCACGACACGGATCGTGCGCGAGGGGCTTCATCGTTCGGTCAGCATGGTCCGGAGAGGCGAGTCGTCTCGCGTTCCGCGGCCCAGCCCTGCGAAGGCAGGACTTGTATTCAATCGGACAGCCGCGGAACGGTCAAGTCCCCTTGCCGGAGACCCGTAGGCGCGCCGGTTCGTCGGCGGGTGCGAGCCATCGCCACTGGGTGTGGTAGGTCTCGTCGTTGTCGGCGACGCCGATGTTCACGGGCAGTCCGTCGAGCGCGGCGCCGCGGGGGAGCGCTCCTTCCGAAACCCGCAGTTCAAGCACCCAGCGGGCATCGTTCGCGAGGAGGGTTGCGGCGACCGCATCGGTCGGATCGAGCCGCTTCTTGTCGGGGGAGAGCGCGCGTACCACGGGTGTCGTCGCGCCCGCGACCGAGCCTTCGTCCGCCGATGGCTCGCCACCGAGGGTCACGAGGTACTCGCGTGCCTCGGGACCGGTACCGAGCACGAGCCGCACTGCGTCGCCGAGCGGGTCGGCGAGTCCCGACTTTCCTTCCGCGGGCCTCGCGAGCGCGGAGCGAACCGAATCGGGGACCTCGAGCGAGACGATGAAGGGCGTGCCCGCGCCACCCGCGGTGAATCGCGCGGTCGCGTTCGCCTCCGGCGTGTCGTACTCCGACCATTGCCACACCGCGATCGAATAGGGAACCGCGTCGCCTCGATCAGCCGCGAGCGAAATCGTCCGCGCGATCGGAACGCGTTGCCGGAGGCGGATCGGAACGCGACGCCCCTTGCCGTCCGAATAGGTCGCGACGATCTCGAACGGGATCGGTTCGAGCGGCGTGATCTGCGGTGGTGCCGCGACCGGAATGGCGACGCGCGTCGTGGCGCCGGGTTCGAGCGTGATCGGCATGGGCGGGAGTGCGAGGCGGGCGGGTGACGAGAGGTCCGTCGTGGCGGGGTTGAAGATGTCGAACGCCGTGCGGCTCGTCCAGACGCGCGTGATCTCTCCGGCGTCGGTCCGGTCGGTCACCTCCCATGCCGTTGGGCCGCTCGCGGGAGCGAAGACGAACTCGACGGCGCGGTCGAGCGGATTCGAGAGCGTCGCGACGATCGAACCCTCGGTCGCGCGGTGCAGCGCGTCGGGCACGGAACCCTCGATCTTCACCGC
>JBEAQW010000091.1:0-10381 GCA_041163725.1 Planctomycetota bacterium | reverse complement strand
TCGCCGTGCCCGCCGGCTGCGTGCAGCCCGTCGACGCGGAGCCCGTGCCGTACCCGTCGCCGTCGGCGTCGGTGTAGTAGGTGATGAGCAGACCTTCGTCGATGCCGTCGTTGCAGTCGTTGTCGACGCCGTCGCAGACCTCGGTCTCGCCCGGATTGACATCGGCGTCGGTGTCGTCGCAATCCGTGTTGTTGGTCACCTTGCCCGCGACCGGCGAGCACGAGCTCTCCGCCGTCGCTCCACTGTCGCCGTAGCCGTCGCCGTCGAAGTCGGTGTAGTAGTCGAGGGTCGCCACGTCCTCGTCGATCACCTTGTCGCAGTCGTTGTCGAGGCTGTCGCAGAGCTCGACCGCACCCGGATAGACCAACGGGCGGCCGTCGTCGCAGTCGCCTTCGTTGCTCGTCTCGGCACCCGCGGGCGCCGCGCAAGCCTGCTGCGTGGTCGAGCCGGTGAAGCCGTCGCCGTCCGCGTCGAGATAGAAGGTCGCGGGCGCCTGCAGCGCGATGTTGTCCGGGCAAAGATCGGTGTTGCTCGCCACGCCGCAGGCCACCGGCGCACCGGCGCCCACGCCGTCGCCGTCGGTGTCGGCGTAGAGCAGCGCGGCGTCGTTGCAGTCGTCGTCGTTCGAGGCGTAGCCCTCGGGCGCGGAGGTCTCGCACAGCGCCACGGCGGAGCCCGCACCGAACCCATCGCCGTCGCCGTCGACGTAGTAGTCGGCCAGCGCGTTCACGGCGCCGTTCGCGTCGTTGCAGTCGGTCGAGTTCGACGCGTAGCCCGTGGGAGCCGAAGTTGCGCAGAGCTGCTCGGCGGTGGTCGAACCGAATCCGTCGCCGTCGCCATCGACATAGAAGGTCGCGAGCGCGTTCACCAGATCGTCGTCGTCGTCGCAGTCGGTGCTGTTCGCGACATAGCCGGCTGGTACGGAAGCCGAGCAGCTCGCGAGCGGGCTGGCGGCATCACCGTACCCGTCGCCATCGGTGTCCGCGTAGTAGGTGAAGCCCGCGAGCGTGTACTGGACCTCGAGGTTGTCGATGAGCGTGTCCCAGGTCGCGCCACCGACACGGCCGCAGAAGCCGAACATGAAGTCGGTGGTGTCGATGTTGGCGAACGCGTTGGTGCGCAGGTACTCGACGAACTGGTTGCCGGCATTGCCGTACACGCCGCCGAGCGGACCGCGCACCCACACCACCAGATCACCCCCCTGCGTCCACTCGACCTTGTAGGTCGCCTGGTTCTCGTCGTAGAGCGCGTAGTCGTAGCCGAAGTAGATGTGCGAGTTCGCCCAGCTCTCGTCGAGACCAGCGCCCGCGAGCTGGTTGATGCCCCAGCGCGCGGCGATGCCCGCCGGGTTGTAGTAGTCGAACCCGATGCTCATGCCGGCCTGCTGGCGCGAGAAGTTGTTGTACCCCCATTCGCCGCCCTTCCAGTTCGCGAGGAAACTGTGCCCCCAGTCGCCCGCTCCATCGAGGTCGTTGTCGACCTTGCCGAAGAGGAAGGACAGGCCGTCGGACCGGCTGGAGCCAAGGCCATTCGTGTTGAAGCTCATCTGCCAGGTCGCGGTGAAGGCCGTGATCCGGCTTCCGCTCGCCACGCTGCCCGAAGCCCAGGTCCCGAAGTAGCTGTCGCCGTTGTTCGGGTCGGGGTAGTCGGTCGTCAGCTGCAGGTCGCTGTGGTTGTTGAAGTTCGTCAGGCCCGCAGAGCCGCGGAACGATCCGCTGGCAGCGGTGAATCCGTTGATGTACGGACCCGTGCCTTCGTCGGTCGCTCCGTCGCAGTCGTTGTCCTTGCCGTCGCAGAGCTCGGGCGCGCCGGGGTAGACGGTGGAGTCGGAGTCGTTGCAGTCGCCGCTCGCAGCGGCGTAACCCGCTGGAGCGCTGCAGCCGACCTGGGTCGTCTCGGCGATGCCGTAGCCGTCGGAGTCGTTGTCGAAGTAGTAGGTCGTGTCGGGTGCGCCCGACGCAGGATCGGCGTCGTCGCAATCGACATCGGCACACACGCCGTCGCCGTCGGCATCGATGCACGAGACGGAGAGGGTGTTGAAGTAGACATCGCGATCGGAATTCGGACCGGCATTGTTGTTGACCACGCGGATCGCGTTCACGCCCTCGAACGAGCCGGCGAAGGTTCCGGTGCGCGTGTAGCCGCGCCACGAGAAGGAGTAGGTGCTCGTTCCCGTACGCGTCAGAGTCGCCGTTCCGCCGTCGCCCGAGAAGCCCGTCGTCGTGTCGACCACGCCCGCGGAGTCGATCACCTGGTAGAACGACTGCCCGGACTGGAACTGCAGGGTGAGGGCAGCACCATTCCCCGAGACATCCGCGACCGAGAGGAACTCGATCCGAACGGAGCCGGGTGAATCGATGTATCCGTTGTCGAAGTTCAAACTGACGGTCTGGCCGATGGCAATCGTGCCACCGAGCATCCGCGTCGCCTGCACGAATCCACCGCTGTTCGCGTAGAGCCCCCACGCGGGATTACCCGCGCCTGCACCCGCGTTCCCGGCGTTGCTGCCGCTGTTTCCCTGGAACGAACCCGCGTTGCCCGTTGCGCTCAAGGTCCAGCCGTCGGTCGATGCGTCCGCACCGCCCGAAGCAGACACAGTGAACGGCACGGGGGGCGTCGTCTGCGCGGATGCGATCGAGACGGCTCCCATCGCGGCCAAGGCCGAGGCGAACGCGACAAGACCACGGAACGCAAGGGCAGAGGAGTACTTCACGACTTTCTCCATCAGGTGCAAAGGCTGCTCTCCTCACGGCGGAACGCGACGGGAGGGGGCATTCGGAGCGTGTGCAGGCACAGAAGGACCGGCGCGAACGCGCCAGCTTCAAACCTAAACTATCGCAAGCAACCGCACTTCAAAGCACGATTCGCCCAGTTTCGCAATGCTCCTGAGACGCGACTGCGGCTGTCCTGCGCAGGCGACGCTGTTTTTATCGGAGCACCCGAGACCGAAGCACACGAATCCGTTGCAACGGTTTCTCCGCGATCAGGTTACGAAACCGAAGGTCGGTCGCGACTGCACTTGGTCACACCCCGTGCCGATAGATACCGATGATCTGCTCGACAGCTCGAGCCAGGACCGAAAACCAAGACCCGCCATGTCGACAACCCGTACATCCAACGCCGCGTCAGGACGCCTGATGCTCGTCACGCTCGCGCATGTGCTCGCGGCAGGCCTCGCGACGACACTAGGCTGCGCCGAGAGTGAGCCGCGTGCAGAGGCAGCCGCTTCCGTGATCACCGAGGGAGCGCTGCAGATCGAACCGACGACGCTCGACATGGGCGACCTCGTGCCCGGTGTGCCGGTGGTGAAGCGCGTCAAGCTGACGAACACGACCTCCAAGCCCATCACCGTGACGAACGCGGTGGCGGACTGCTCGTGCACCACCCCCACCTGGCCGAGCGAACCGATCGCCCCCGGCGAGACCGTCGAGACCGACATCACGATCAACGCGGGACCGAAGCAAGGCGTCACCCTGACCAAGCGCGTGACCTTCCTGCTCGAGGGCGGCGAACTTGCGTTCCTTTCGGTGGTCGGCCGCGTCGGACTCTTCATCGAACTCTCGTCTGATCTCATCAAGGCCCCCGCCGACGATGTCGCTGCGCCGGAGCCCACGGTGCTCACGCTCCGCGGCGCGGACGGCAAGCCGTTCCGCATCACCTCGATCGATCCCGCGATCGGCGTGGCCGACAGCGCGGAGGCATCGCTCGATCACACCGTCACGATCGACTGGCTGAAGTGGCGCGAGCTCAAGAAGTCCACCAAGCTCACGATCCTCACCGACCACCCCGTCACTCCCGAGATGCTCGTTGCGATCCGCCGCACCGTCTCGTCGACGCCGGCGCCGACGGCGCCCCCCACCACCGCGCAGTCGGAGGCCGCGCCGAAGCCGGTGATTCCGCCGTACACCTCGACCCTGCAGAAGCGCGTGCGCCAGTACCGAATCACCGAGCCCGGCGTCTACCCGGGCGCATCGATCCGGTTCCCCCCGCTCGGCGCGTTCGTGAAGGGCGAGGAGACCCGCGATTTCGCACCCGGACGCGTCGTGGTGCTCGAGTTCTTCTCGACGACCTGCGGACACTGCAAGGAGGCCGCCCCGACGGTCGAGGCGCTCGTGCGCGAATACCAGCCGAAGGGATGGACCTTCATCTCGGTGACGGCCGAGGATGAGCAGAAGGTGCGCGACTACTTCGCCGATCCCGAGCACGCCGAGCTCTATCCGCAGGCGGTCGCGATCGACACCGACTCGCGCGCGCAGCGGGCGCTGCAGGATCCGACCTTCCGCGTGCTGAACCCGCGCTTCTTCGTCCTGCGCGACGGCGTGGTGCTCTGGTACGGACACCCCGACATCGCCGAGGAGCCCTTCCGCCGCATCGCTGATGGAACCTGGGATCCCTCCTCGGTGCGCGCCGAGTTCCGCACCGATTCGATCGCTGCGCGCGCCCGCACGCAGTCCAACAACCTGCTGAAGCAGTGCGAGAAGGACGGCAAGTGGGAGGATCTCCTCACGCTCTTCGAGGCGATCGCCATGGCGATTCCCGAGCGCGCGTCGACCTTCGAGCTCCAGCGCTTCGGCACCATGATCGGCCCGGCGAACATGCCGATCGAGGGCTACCAGTACGGTCTCGCGATCGCGCGCCACTACGCGACCGACCTGTCGGTGCTACGCACCATCGCGCGCACGACGCTGAATTCCCCCCGCGTCCAGGTGCGCGATCTCGACTTCGCATTCGCGGTCGCGCGCGCGGCCGATGTGCTCGCGAAGGGTCAGGATCCGCGCGCCGCGGAGGTGCTCGCCCTCGCGTACTTCTCGCGCGGCGACCGCGATCTCGCGCTCGAGCACATCGAGCGCGCCATCAACCTCGAGACCGATGCGAAGCTCAAGGCGCGCTACCAGGTGTCGCTGAACAAGTACCGCACGCAGGAACCGGGACCGATCCCCTACACGCCGCCCCCGGGGACGAATCCCGCCACCGCGCAACCTTCCGCGCCGCCCGCGCACCCCGCCGGCGACGACGACGAGTGATGTACGCGCGAAGTCGCGGAGATTTGCGCGCGGGATGCTTCGAGGCGCGCTCCTACCTTCTCCCCGCTGCCTGACGGCGGCTGCATGGCCGGGTGGTCATGCAAACGGAGAAGGAGCAGACGATGAACTGGAAGGCTCTTGTGACTGCGGGCGCGTGCGCGTCGGCGGCATTCGCATTCGAAGCGAGCGCATCTCCGCAGGGGGCGCTGTCGTCGGAACTACCGCCGTGGAAGCGGATCACGACGAGCGAGGATGGGATTCCCGGAACAGACAAGAACTTCGGGAGCTTCAACCAGCCGTCCGTGAATCGCAACGGCGTCGTCGTGTTCCGCGCGCGATCGGTCGGCACGCCGAACCCGGTGAGCGGCATCTTCCTGCGACGGATGGGCGCGGAAGGCCAGCCGATCGAGCAGATCTTCGTGCGTGGCAGCGAGGTGCCGGAGCCCAACAACTCCGATGAGCAGGAGCCCGGCAAGGGCAGCGGCTCGGAGCCCACGGGGTTCATCGAGTTCCCCTCGATTCCGCGCATCGACGCCGACAGCGAGATCGTCGCCACGCGCGGCAACTCGACGCCGGTGTGGATCTACCCGCTCGAGGACGGGAGCGAGACGCGCGTCGGCACGACCGGCGTGTATGTCTCGGAGAACGGCGTGGTCTCCACCGCGATGTCGCAGCTCGGCGCAGTGCGCGACGCCACGACCGGCGAACTCGTGTTCCCGTGGTACCAGGTGCCCGATGCGCCCGAGGGAACGCGCTTCGATGTGTTCCCGGGTTCGCCTTCGATCGCGAACGGGCGCTACATCGTGACCAAGGCCAACTGGACCGATCCCGACACGCTGATCGGGAAGACCGGCATCTTCGTGCGCGATCTGCACGCGCCGCAGCAACCGATGCGCCGACTTGCGTCGAGCGAGACGGTCATCCCGGGACAGGATCCCAAGAACCCCGAGCCAATCCTCTTCGGATCGACCGCGCCTCCGTCGGCTGCCGATGGCGTCGCGGTGTTCCTCGCGGTCGACAGCGAGGAGTTTCCGACGATGGGCGGCATCTACGCCGCACCGCTCGAGCCGGGCAATCCGGGTCTCGACGCGCCGGGCCTCGATCCGCTCGTCCTGATCGGTGATGCGGTTCCGGGCGCTGAAGAGGGCGATGTGTTCACCCGCATCGGTGAAGGGCTTTCCTTCAGCGGCCGATTCGTCGCCTTCTGGGGCGCGTGGGGCACGGACACCTTCACCATCACGCTCGACTGCCCCGTCGACGGCAATCCCGATCGAATCGCGTTCTGCAACGATCAGCACCCGGCCGGCTACACCGTCGAGATGCCCGTGCACCAGGGCGTGTTCGTGTACGACCTCGCGACGCGTGAGCTGAGCATGGCCGGCCAGACGGGCGTTGCGGGCATCACCGACATGGTCTACTGGAACTTCTCCGGTCGCGTGCCGGGTGCGGGCGGACATGGTGGTGAGGGTGGCGGCGAGGGCGAAGGAGCCGTTGCCGGTGAGAAGGATGGCGAGCTTGCACGCTGGCGCAGCGCTTCCTTCATCGCGGTCGAGTCGCTCTCGAGCGTCGGGGGAGGCAACGGCACGAACGGCGGATGGCGCGTCGCCTTCAAGGCGAAGGCGGGTAAGACCGACGCGATCTACATGCTCGATGGTCCGTCGACGGCCGAGCCCGAGGCGATCCTCTCGACGGCCATGACCGCCGATGTGCTCGATGGGCAGCTGTCCGGAACCTCCCGGATCGCCACGCTCGCGCTCGAGCGCGATTCGCTGCGCGACGGCTGGTTCGTGATCTCGGCTTCGACGATCGACGACGCGACCGGGGAAGGCTTCGCGGGCATCTACTCCGCTGGCAGCCGGCTTTCGGGCGGCGACTTCAACGGCGACGGACGCGGCGATGTGTTCTGGCACAGCGGATCGCGCGGTCGTTCAAGCTTCTGGAGCATGGATGGTCTTACCTGGAACCAGGGTGGCTATACGAATGTCGATCCCGGGACGGACTGGGTCGCGCAGGGTTCGGGCGACTTCGACGGCGACGGTTCGCCCGACATCCTGTGGCGTGACGCGCGGACGGGCGAGTTCGTCGGCTGGCTCATGTCCGGCGGCGAGGTACTCGACGAGCAGTCGATCACGAGCGGCGTCGAGCCGTGGTGGCGGGTCGTCGGCGTCGGCGACCTCAATGGCGATCGCCGCGCGGATGTCGTGTTCCGCAGCGACCTGACCGGCGAGGTGCGCGGCTGGCTCATGGCGGGTCTCGCCAAGTCGGAGGGAGGCGCGATCGGCGATGCGAGCGAGCTCGTGTTCCTCGGCATGGGCGATCTCGACAACGACACGCGGTCGGACCTGCTCTGGCAGCGCGCCGACGGCACGGTCGAGGGCTGGCGCATGAGCGGTCTTGGCGTGCTCGCGCAGCAGGAGATCGCAAACGCGCATGCCGTGGCGTCGAACTGGCGCGTCGCGGCGGTCGGCGACCTCGACGGTGACTCGCACGCCGATGTGCTCTGGCACGACCCGTCGATCGGCTGGGTCGCCGCGTGGAAGATGGACGGGCTCATGCGGGCGGCCGGCGGGTACATCTCGCAGACCGTCGGCCCAGGCTGGTCGATCATCGCATCGCCCGACCTCGACGGCGACGGCCGCAAGGATGTGCTGTGGCAGAACGAGTCGAGCGGTGCGGTCTCGGGCTGGCTGATGAACGGGTTCGACATCGTCCAGCGTTCGCCCATCCGCAGCGTCGAGCTCGATTGGCGACCGGTCCGCTAGAGGCGTCGGGTTCACGTCGATCTTCTGCTCTTCACAATCCTCGGTCATCCACGGGCCTTCGGAGGCGCGAGCACGCGCCTCCGAAGGCCTTTTTCTGTCCGCGATGGGTCCGAAATGCGTCCGAGATCCGCCGAATCCGGGATCCATGGCTTCGATGGCGGCGGACCTTGCACTACATTCGAAAGGACCCTGCGGCCGAGGCGGCCGTCGGACATGTCAACCATCGCCCTCGCGACGCCTTGCGCGCGTCCGAACCAGGCGAGCCAGATTCATTTCGGAGTCCCACTTGAAGACGATCCTCACCCTCGGCACGGCCACGCTCGGCGTCGGCGCGATTCTCCTCGGACAGATGACGGCGAACGCCGGCGGCAAGGGTGACGGAGGCGTCGCAGGAGGCTCGACCAACTGCGCCACCGCGACGCCGCTCGTGATGGGCGGCAATTCGTTCAATACCGGCGGCTCGACCACGACGCTCGCTGTGCCCGGGGTCACCGGCTGCGGTGCGCACACGATGTACAAGGTGAACTACTTCACCTTCACCCCCGCCGAGACCGGCAACTACACCTTCTCGACCTGCAACGGCACGACCTGGGATTCGCGCCTTCTGCTCATGTCGACCTGCTCGCCGTCGTCGGGCGTGCTCATGTGCAACGACGATGCCTGCGGCCTGCAGAGCAGCGTGGCCAGCCAGCTCGATGCGGGCGTCACCTACATCCTCGTGGTCGGTGGCTTCGGCTCCACCAACGGCGGCGCAGGCAACATCGATGTGACCCTTGGCGGCGGTGGGGGCGGAGAGGTCGGCCCCGATGTCATCGTGGGCGCCATCCCCGACATCTCGAAGTACGGATCGGTCGTCTCGGGTGGCCAGACGATCATGGCCTACGCGATCGGAACCACGAGCTGCAACATCGGCGACGAACTCCTCGACTGGTTCGCCGCGCCGGACAACCGCCATCCGTTCATCACGCAGAACATGTACCGCATCAAGGATGGCCGCATCGAGCAGATCGGCCTCGGATGGGGCAAGCACGGATTCACCGCGCTGCAGGGCACGCTCTGCGGATCATGCACGCCCTCGCCGAGCGGAACCTGGCTTGGCGTCGGCTGCTCCGATCCGTACAGCTCGGGCCTGAACGGCAGCCAGGGCGGCCTCGGCACGCGCACCGAGGTGAACGCGGCGACCGGCTTCTTCCCCGGCACCTACAACGTGGGCATGCCTTCGGCCCCTGCGACCATCGGCCGTCGCATCCAGGTGAATGCGAACGACCTGAACCCCGCGCTCAACACGGGCGCGACCTACCTCGTCGAAGGGCAGTACATCCACTCGGGCGACGCCGCCCGCGGCAACGACGACAACAACGCGTCGTGGCGCGCGGCGACCGTCGGAACGCTCACCTCGGGTGCGTACACCGTGTCGCTCACCGGCCCGACCAACCAGCAGCAGCCGGCGATCCGGGCGTGGCAGGCGAGCGATTCGGCCGTCACGCTCGTGAACTCGGACATCCCGAACGACGGGCGCATGATCCTCGGCTACAAGGTGAAGCAGAACACCGACGGCTCGTGGCACTACGAGTACGCGGTGCAGAACCTGAACTCCGACCGCTCGGGCAACTCGTTCGAGGTGCCGCTGCCCGCGGGCGCGACCGCGACGAACATCGGCTTCCACGATGTCTTCTACCACTCGGGTGATCCGTACGACGGCACCGACTGGACCGTGACGACCTCGGGCGGCGTGATCCGCTGGACCGGCCCGGACTTCGCCACGAAGCCGAACGGCAACGCGCTGCGCTTCTCGACGATCTACAACTTCTGGTTCGACTCGAATGTGCCGCCGACCGCGGGCAACGCGACGCTCGGACTCTTCAAGCCCGGCAAGTCTGGCGATGCGAACAGCATTGCGATCGCGACCGAGGTGCCCTCGTCCGCGGGTGATCCAGCCGACCTCAACGGCGATGGCGCCGTCGGCGCCGATGACCTCGCGATCCTCCTCGGCAACTGGGGAGGCTCGGGTACGGGCGACATCGACGGTGATGGCGTCGTCGGTCCGGCCGACCTCGCGCTTCTCCTCGGTAGCTGGGGATGATCCCGGAGTGATCGCGACCAGCCGAGCTGGCTGGAGCAGTCAACGAAAACAAGGGTAGAACAACGGCCCGCGCAATGCGCGGGCCGTTGTCTTGGGCCGTTGTCTTGGGCCGTTGTCTTGGGCCGTTGTCTCGGGCGTTGTGTTGTGTCGCACGACATGTCGAGCGACATCGAACCTGCCTCGACCCACCGTCACGCCAAGTCGCGGCGGTGGATGCCGTGTCAGGATCCGCGCTGCCGCGATGCCCGCTCGACCTGGTCAAGGTACTGCTGGATGTTCTCGCGCGGCCGGATCTGCTGCGCACTGCGGAGAAGCGGCAGCGCATCGGCGTACTTGCCCTCTCCGACGAGGAGCTGTGCGTGGCGCACCTTCGCATCGGCCTCGAACTTCTCGAGCTTCTGCGCGCGCTCGTACATGAACACGGCCTGTTCGGCGTCGCCGGCGCGCGCGTGGTACTGGCCAAGCAGGATGAGCGCCTCGCCGTCGAGCGGGTCGAGCGCGACGATCTCGCC
>JBEAQW010000090.1:0-3436 GCA_041163725.1 Planctomycetota bacterium | reverse complement strand
AAATGATCCTCGGACTATCCTCCGTCGTGGCCGCGCTGGCCGTCTCGATCTCCTCGCCCGCGCAGCAGTCCGCGCCCGCTCCGAAGATCTCGTTCGATCCGCCGTCCGTGCTCAGCCTCGCGAAGCGCACCGCCGCGAACATGGAACCCTCGCTCGTGCACGCCGACGACATCGCGGAGGCCGCCGCGAAGCTCGCCGCGCTCGAGGCGAAGACGGGCAAGAAGCCGAACATCGTGTGGTTCGTCATCGACGACTTCGGCTTCGGCGACCCGGGCTGCTACGGCGGCGGGGAGATCGTCGGCGCTGCGACGCCGAACATGGACCGTTTCGCACGCGAGGGCCTGAAGCTCACCTCGTGCTACTCGCAGCCGACCTGCACGCCGACGCGCTCCGCGATCCTGACCGGACGACTCCCCGTGCGCACGGGCCTCACGCGCCCGATCCTCGCGGGCGACAAGCTGACGGTGAATCCGTGGCAAGGCGAGACCTCGCTCCCGGCGATCCTCTCGTCGCACGGCTACACCTCGGTGCTCAGCGGGAAGTGGCATGTCGGCAGCGCAGTCGGAATGAGGCCGCACGATGTCGGATTCGACGAGTACTACGGCTTCTACGAGGCGCAGAAGGAGATCTCCCAGCATGTGGACAAGCGCCGGTATCCCGATCTCGTCCTGAATCCCGAGCGCCTGAAGATGCTCGCCGAGACCGGCTCGAGCGATTCGCTGGTGCACGGCTGGAAGGGTGGAAGGACCGAGACCGTGATGACGGTCGATTCGCTCGACGACATCGCGAAGGGCGATCACATGTTCAAGGAGTTCTCCATCGCGAAGATCGCGGAACTCGCGAAGGCCGGCAAGCCGTTCTTCCTCGAGCACTGCTTCGCCAAGTGCCACGCCGACAACTTCGCCTACAAGGAGTTCGAGGGGAAGTCGGCGAGCAAGTTCCAGTACAAGGACGCCGTCATCGAGGTCGACGCCTACATCGGCGAGATCGTGGCCGCCCTCGACAAGGCGGGTGTGCTCGAGAACACCTTCATCTTCATCACCTCCGACAACGGACCGCAGCGCGACTCCTGGCCGGACACCGGGTACACGCCGTTCCGCGGCGGCAAGGGCTCGGCGTGGGAGGGCGGCGTGCGCGTGCCGGGAATCGCCTACTGGAAGGGCATGATCAAGCCCGGCCGCACGAGCGACGAGCTGTTCGACCTGATGGACCTCTACAACACCGCCGTGGCGCTGGCGGGCGCGACCGCCGCGCTCCCCACCGATCGCTACATCGACGGCATCGACCAGAGCTCGTTCCTGCTCGCCGACGCGGGCAAGTCGAACCGCGAGAAGGTGTTCATGTGGTGCCAGGCGGATCTGATGGCCGTGCGCATGTACGAGTACAAGCTGCACCAGGCGATCATCGAGCCGAGCGAGCAGTGGCTCGACATCGACATGTCGCAGAGCAGGAAGACCGGTCTCTCGCCCTGGCTCTTCAACCTCTACATCGATCCGAAGGAGGAGTATCCCGTGGGGCACCGCCTCAACGCCTTCCTCGCATCGCTCGGATCGGAACTCAAGGCGCACGGAGCCACCTTCAAGGTGTACCCGCCGAAGAACATCGGCCTCGGCAACTGATGAGCCCCGGCAACTGACCACGGAATCCCACCCATGCGCATCGCGCGAACGACCGTCCTTCCCGCCGCACTTCCCGCCGCACTCGTGCTCTGCCTCGCCTCGTCCGCCACGGCGGGAGACGGGATCCTTCCCCTTCCGGACTACGCCTCGGCCGACGCCGCGTCCTTCTCGCTGCGTCCGTACCTCCTCGGCGACTGGGGCGGCGCGCGAAGCAAGCTCGCAAGCGATGGAATCACCGTGGACCTCGCGCTCTCGCAGCTCGCGCAAGGGGTGCTCGACGGGGGCGCCGAGGAGACGACGCGCTACGGCGGCCGGCTCGAGACCGTGGTCAACCTCGACCTCGATCGCATGGGCGTGATGCCCGGCGCGCTCGTGACCATGAAGGTCGAGTCGCGCTACGGCAACTCGGTGAACCGGGCCTCCGGCGCGCTCCTCCCGGTGGCCGACCTGATGTACTTCCCGCTCACGGATCCTGCCGAGGAGGACATCGCCGCCACGATCACCGAACTGCTCTACACGCAGTTCCTCTCGAAGGAACTCGGTGTATTCATGGGCAAGTTCACCGTGCTCGGCGCCGACCTGAACGAGTTCGCGGGCGGCGACGGCACGACGCAGTTCGTCGGCCACCCGTTCACGAGCGCGTCGGTCACCTCGCTGTTCAATCCATACTCGACGATCGGAACGGGCGTGCTGTTCATGCCGTCGCCCGAGCTGACCATCTCGTCGTCGGTCTACGCCTCGCATGATTCGTCGACGAGCACGGGATTCGACACACTCGACGACGGACTCGTGTGGTCGAGCTCGATCGGATGGCAGTACCGGCTCGGCAACCTTCCGGGCGGCCTGCGTGCCACCTACCAGTACGCGTTCGACCGGAACTTCCTCGAGCTCGACGGGCGCTTCATCACCCCGGAGGGCGTGAGCATTCCCGTCGAGGGCGACAGCTGGTGCGCCTTCGCCAACATGTGGCAGTACCTCAGCGTGGCGGAGGAAACCACGAAGCCGCTCAACCTGAACAACGGTCGAATGGACCTCCGCGGGTTCGGCGTGTTCGCGCGCGTCGGCTTCGCCGATCCCGACACGAACCCGATCGAGTGGATCGTCAGCGGCGGTGTCGCGGCGAAGGGGCTCATCCCGGGCCGCGACGCGGACACGCTCGGCATCGGATACGCGCACTCGCAGACGAGCGAGCTTCCGTTCGTCACCTCCCTGCTCGTCAACGACACGGCGAGCCGATTCGAGGCCTACTACGACCTCGCGCTCACGCCCGCCGCGAACCTCACGCTCGACCTGCAGGTCGCGGACTCCCTGCTCGCGAACGAGAGCACCGCGACCCTGCTCGGCGTCCGCCTTCGGCTCGCGTTCTGATCGGCGACGACCGCCCGCAAGGGCACCGTCGCCTATGCTGCGCGTCTGATGGGCATCGTCGGCATCTACGACTCTCTCGGCCCCGCGGCCGCCGCCGCCTTCCTCTTCTGGGGCATCTTCTCGATCACCATGCACGAGCTCGCGCACGGCTGGGCCGCGCTCTCGCAGGGAGACGACACACCGCGCATCTACGGGCGCATGACGATCAACCCCGTCGTGCACATGGGTTGGATCTCGCTGATCCTGCTGGCGCTCGTCGGGATCGCGTGGGGCTCGATGCCGACCGACCCAAGCAAGACCGCTGGGGCCGGAGGGGCCGGATCATCGTGTCGGGCGCGGGCCCCGCGATGACCGTGCTGCTCTGGCTCGTCTGCTGGATCGGGTTCGGCGTCGTCGTCGTCGTCGCGGGCGGCGAGACCGGCGCGAGCGGCGGCACCCCCGCCGTGCCG
>JBEAQW010000089.1:0-2632 GCA_041163725.1 Planctomycetota bacterium | reverse complement strand
AGCGCGCTCGCGAGGCCGAGGAACACGAGGAAGCTCATCGAGTCGGTGACCATGGTGAGGAAGATCGTCGACGCGGTCGCGGGATCGGCGCCGAGGCGGCGGACCGCGAGCGGCAGGCTCGAGCCGACGAGCGTGCCGACCGAAAGGGCGACGGTCATGGCGATCGCGACGACGATGCCGAGCTTCCACATCGCGGCGTCGGGATGCTGGATGTACTCGAAGCAACCGATGATCCCGCCGACGAGCAGGCCGCAGATGAGGCCGTTCACGAGGCCCACCGTCGCCTCGCGGCGGATCAGTCCCAGCGCGGCGCCCTCGCGCACCTCGTCGAGCACGATGCCGCGCAGCGTGACGGCGAGCGACTGCTGTCCGGCGTTGCCCGCCTGGTTGGCGATGACCGGCATGATGACCGCGAGGATCGCGATCGACGCGATGAGCCCGTCGAACTGCAGCACGACCACGGCCGCGATCGAGCTCGTGAACAGGTTGACGAAGAGCCACGGGAGCCGGCCGCGCAGCTTGTCGGCGACGCTCGAGAACACGGCTTCCTCGCGGCCTGCGCCGAACATGGCCTGGGCCTTCTCGGTGCCTTCCTTGCGGATCGCATCGATGACATCGTCGACGGTGATGACGCCGAGCATGCGGTCCTCGTCGTCGACGACCGGCAGCACGAGATAGTCGTACTTCTCGAACTCGTGCGCGACCTCGTCGCTCGGGACTTCCGACTTGACGGCGTCGACCTTCTTCTCGGAGACCTCGATGACGCGCTGCGACGGATCGGCGAGGAGCATCGCGCGCATCGTCGCGCGCCCCTGCAGGCGGCCGCGCCAGTCGACGACGAACACATAGAGCCAGTCCTCGCCGAGCGCGTCGGCGCGTCGGATCGCCTCGACCGCTTCGCGCACGGTCATCGAGTCGCGCACCGCGAGGTAGTCGGTGGTCATCATGCCGCCCGCGCTCTTCTCGGGATACTCGAGCAGACGGCGGAACTTGACGGCCTCGACCTTGCCGAGCGTTCCGAGCAGACGGTCGCGAGACTCGTCGGAGAGGTTCTGCAGGAGGTCGGTCGCGTCGTCGGGCGCCATCTCCTCGATGAGCTCGCCGGCGTACTCCGGGTCCTCCTCGACGAGATCCTCGAGCACGCTCGCCGCGAGGGATGGATGCATGTGGACGAGCGCTTCGGCGGCGCTCTCCGTCTCCATCTCCTCGATGACCTCGTACGCGGCCTCCTCGCCGATCTGCTCGAGCGTCTCCGCGGCGTCAGGCGCCTCCTGCCGCTCGACGGCGTCCGCGAGCGTCGGCACATCGAAATCGGGCGCATCGAGCAGCTCGTCGACGCGCTCGTCCTCGGGCGTCGGCTCCGTCACCTCGACGACGGCATCGACCGCGCCGACATCCTCGAGCGGCGAGCGCTCGGCGCGCGGGCCCTCGTCGGGCGCGTCGGGTTCGAAGCCTTCGGGCTGCATGGTGCGAGTGTACCCAACGGCCCTCGCGTACGGCTCGCCGCACATGAGCCGCTCATGAGCTGCACATGGCCCGCTCATGGCCCGCACGCGGGCCGCGAATCGGCGAGAATCGAAGCGTGCACGGTCCGATCCGCATCGACCATCCAGCCGACCCGCGCGTGTCGGCCTTCGGCGACATCCGCGAGAAGGAGCTTGCGGCGCGCGAGGGACTGTTCGTCGGCGAGACGCTGGTCGTGCTCGAGGCGATGCTGCTGCGCGCGGCATCGATCCGCGCCGTCCTCGCGAGCCCGCGCATGCTCGCGCGTACGCAGGCGCTGCTTGAGGAACATGCGTGCACAGCCCCGCTCTACTCGGCGGACGACGCGACCCTCGAGGCACTGACCGGCATCGACCTGCACCGGGGCGTACTGGCCGTGGCGGACCGTGCCGCCTTCGAGCCGGTCCCGATCGAAGCCTTCGAGCCACGCGAACCCCCGCGGACCGTGCTCGTCTGCGAGGGCATCACGAACATCGACAACATCGGGCAGCTGTTCCGGATCGCCGCGGCGTTCGCAGTCGACGCCGTGCTCCTGAGTCCCGACTGTCACGATCCGCTCTACCGGAAGAGCCTGCGGGTCTCGACCGGCAACGCGCTCCGTGTCCCGGCCGTCCGCGCCGCGTCCTGGCCCGACGACCTGCGGCGCTTCTGCGACCGCTTCGGACTCGAGCTGGTCGCGACGGCGATCCAGTCGTCGGTACCGCTCCGCTCGGTGGCGCCGCCGCCGGGATGCGCGATGGTCGTCGGGCACGAGTCGCTCGGCGTGACGGAGGCCGTCCGCGCGATGGCCCACCATGTCGTCCGGATTCCCATGGCTCCCGGCGTCGACAGCCTGAATGTGGCGGTGAGCGCGGCGATCGCACTCGACCACTTCTCGCAGGGCGGCCGCGTCTAGCCGCGCCCACCGAGACAGGCGCCGTCCGATACCCGCGCGCGCACCTCGCCCGCCGATCTTCCGGGACATCCGACGCTGCGCGCAGCGGACTCGAGCGATTACCCTTGTCGTTCCGTGTCGTCGACCCCGCCCGTCCAGTCCACCGACCTCGTGCTCGACCGAACCGTCGCGCCCGGATTCACGCATCGCGTGCGGTTCACGCGCGGACTGCTCGATCCGGGAAACCCCGCGCTG
>JBEAQW010000088.1:0-15573 GCA_041163725.1 Planctomycetota bacterium | reverse complement strand
CGTCCTGCGAACCTGCGTCGGCCGGAGCGGTGTCATCCACGGTGGAGCCGGCGCCGGTCGTCGAATCCGTCGCGGGGAGTTCGTCCGCCGGCCCACGGCTCGTGGCGGACTCCGCCTCGTTCACGGGAGAGGGATGGACTTCGAGTGCGTCGCGGCGCGAGGTCGGTCCCGATCCATCGAGTTCCCCGTCCTGCTGTGCGGGCTGGTCGGCCACGGAAGCGGGCATCGAGGGTGCCGCTTCGGACGCGTTCGCCGAGCGCGGACCGAGTGCGTCTCCACCACCACGCATGAGCCAGATCGCCCCACCGACGGCTGCGACGGCTGCGGCCGAGACGAGGATGAAGGTGATGCCGCCACGGCCCTTCTGGGTCGAGGCGACGCGTTCAGTCCGGCTGCTCTGGCTGGCGAGGCCCATGTCTGGTTCCTGTTCTCTTTCCTGATCTGGTTCCGGATGGACGAGACGAGGGCGCGCATGTGACCGCGATCCGTCCCGACTGCTTCGCAATGGGCGGATCAGGGTATGGGATTCATGCGCGAATGCGACGCCGATCCGCGCGGAATGCGGGATTCCCCCCCTTGGAAACAGGGGCCCAGGTGCCGAACCCCCGACGGTCTACACGGATACGCCGTCCGCGGAACGGCCCCCCGCGTCGCCGCGACGGGCCCGCACGAGCCGCCCGCCCGCGGCCACGAAGGCGACCCGCGCATCGTGCGGCGCTTCGGGCACGCAATCGACAAGTTGCTCACCGAAGCACACGCCGATGGTCGCGCGACGGGTGTCGGGACGCAGGCGTCGGATCAGACCGTCGTAGAAGCCCTTGCCTCTACCAAGCCGCGCGCCTCGGGCGTCGAACGCGCGCCCGGGAACGAGCAACGCGTCGAGTTCGCGCGGGTGGACGCGTCGGGTGAGTCCCCGCTCCGACTTCGGCGCGCGGATGCCGAAGCGATCCCGGGTCCATCCGTCGTCGGCGAACGGATCTCCTCCGGCCACGGACTCGAGGAGCAGGAGCCGTCCCTTGTCATCGATGCGCGGAAACACGATGCGCGTCCCGCGTGCGGCGAGTGCGCGCACGATCGGATCGACATCGATCTCGTCGTGCATCGCGCGGTACGCAAGTACGACGCCCGCTCCGGCCATCGGCGGCGCACGCAGCACGGTGGCGCACAATGCGGCCGCGCGGCGCGCGCGGGCGAATGGCCGGATCGTCTCGATGCGCGTGCGCATCTCCCCGCGCATCTGCTTCTTCGCGGCAAGGAGCGCGTCGTCGGCGGAATCGGTGTCGCGTGAGGTCGCGTTCGTCTTCATGGTCTCCGCACCTTCCGTGCGCGCGGCGTTCAGCCGTCCTGCTGGGCCGCGCGTCGGCGGATCGCGCGAATCTGCTCGAGATGCTCGCCGATCGCCTTCTCGAGTCCACGATCGACCGGTCGGTAGTAGCGCTTCGCCACGCCGAGATAGTCCTGGACGCCGACACCATCGGCGCGGTCGTGCGGATACTCGTACTTGCCTGCGTCGGGCGCGAGCGGGGTGCCGTCGTCGGCCGTGCGTACGGCGCGGCGCTTGGTCTGGTCGACGATCGTGAACGGCACGGGCACCGTGCGCGCCTCGCGCGCGTCGTCCATCGCCTCCCAGATCGCGCAGGCGGCGGCGTTCGATTTCGGCGCGACCGCGAGGAAGGTCGCGCACTGCGACAGGATGAGCTGTGCCTCGGGCATTCCGACGCGCTCGACCGCCTGCCAGCATGCGACCGCCGTCTGGAGCGCGCGTGGATCGGCGTTTCCGATGTCCTCGCTCGCGAAGATCGCGAGGCGCCTGCAGATGAAGCGTGGGTCCTCGCCCGACACGAGCATGCGCGCGAGCCAGTACACCGCGGCATCGGGGTCGCTTCCGCGCATCGACTTGATGAGCGCGCTGGCGAGGTCGTAGTGCTCGTCTCCGTCGCGGTCGAACACGGGGACCTTGCCGTCGAGTGCGGCGCGTGCGAGCGCAAGGTCGATGCGTGGATCGTCGTTGCCGCGCACCGCGCTCGCGGCCGTCTCGAGCGCGCTCAGCGCACGGCGCACATCGCCGTCGCACGCGCGCGCGAAGTGGGCGCACGCGTCGTCATCGATGCGCAGGCCGGGAATGCCGACGCCGTCGGCGTGCATGATCGCGCGGTGGACGACGCCCCGCACATCCTCCTCGGACAGCGGCTGGAAGCGGAACACGACCGAACGCGACAGGAGCGCGGGAGCAACCGCCCAGGTCGGATTCTCCGTCGTCGCTCCGAAGAGGACGACGCTTCCAGCCTCCACGCCCTCGAGCAGCGCATCCTGCTGGTTGCGCGCGAGCCGGTGGATCTCGTCGACGAAGAGCAGCGTGCGTCGGCCCGATTCGCCGAGCCTGCGAGCCGCCGACTCGATCTTGTCGCGCAGGTCCTTCACGCCCGTCGTCGCGCCATGCGCGCGGTCCGTGTACGCGCCCGTGCGCGCGGCGATCACCTCGGCGAGGGTCGTCTTGCCGGTGCCGGGCGGCCCCGCGACGATCATCGACTGCAGCGCATCCTGCTCGATGAGGCGCCTGAGGAGCGAGTCCTTCGCGAGGCAGTGCTGCTGACCGGCGATCTCGTCGAGCGATTTCGGACGGACGCGTACCGCGAGCGGCGCCGCCTTCGCGCGGCGCTCGGTTCGGATGGGCGACCAGAGGTCCTCGGCCATGGTCCCGCATCTTACGCGCGCCGCGATTTTCACCCGCTTCGCCAGGATCGCCTTCCAGGCGTCCGCCGCTCGGTGAAGATGCGCGGATGGACCGTAAGACCGCAGTCGGGCTCCTCGTTTCCTCCGTTCTCTTCGCGGTGGCGTTTCTCGTCATCGCGCTCTCGACCGTGATCTCGCGCCCCGGTGCCGAGTCGCAGGCGCTCGACGGTGCGCGCGAGTCCCTGCGCACGGCGGTCGACGCGCCGCTGCCCGCACCTGCGCCGCCCGCGCAGGTCAAGCTCGACACACCGTCGTGGATCTGGGCTCCCGGTGAGAAGACCGAGGACGCCGTCGTGTTCAAGAAGCGCTTCCGGGTCTCCTCGGATGCCAAGTCGTCGCGACTCGTGATCGCGGCCGACAACAAGGCGAAGGTGCTGCTCGACGGCCGCGAGATCGCGACGACGACGGAGTGGTGGGAGCCGTCGGTCGTCGAGACCGGCGCGCTCGCCGCCGGAGTGCATGAACTCACCGTCGATGCGCGCAACGAAGGCGGCCCCGCCGGCGTGTGCGTGCAGTTCGACTGGACCGGCGCCGATGGCGTCCGCATGCGCGTCGTCAGCGATCCGGGTTGGCAGGCCGGTGGCGCGTGGCGCGAGGGCACGGTGCCGAGCGCCGTCATCGGTGCACTCGGCGACCAGCCTTGGGGGGACCGCGGCATCGAGGCGTTCGGCGGAGCGCCCGGACCGCTCGGCGACATCGCGCGCTCGATCGGCGTGCCGGACGGGTTCATCTGCGAACTCGTGTATGTCGCGCCGAAGTCGCGTGGTTCGATCGTGGCGCTCGCCGCCGACACCGCGCGTGGCCGGATCGTCGCCAGCGCGCAGTACGGACGCATGTTCGCGGTCAAGCCCTGCGCCGACGGCGGCGACTTCGCCGACAGCACGGTCGAGCTGATCGAACCCGAGATCGGCCGCGCGCACGGCGTGCTCGTCGTCGACAACGATCTGTTCGCGGTGGTCAACGAGGGCGGCGGCGATGCGCGGGGCATCTGGCGCCTGCGCGACACCGATCGCGACGGGACCTACGACGAGAAGAAGCTGCTCTCGCCCGTTGCGCGCGATGGTGGCGAGCACGGGCCGCACCAGGTCGTACTCGCGCCCGACGGATCGCTGTGGATCGTCGGTGGCAACCACTGCGCGGTGCCCGAGGCCGCGCTCGCCGATTCGCGCGTGCCGAAGGTGTGGCAGGAGGATGTCGCGTTCTCGCGCATGTGGGATCCGAACGGACACGCCGTCGGCGTGATGGCGCCGGGCGGTTGGATCGCGCGCACCGATCGCGAGGGAAGCAGGTGGGAACTCCTCAACATCGGCTTCCGCAACAGCTACGACGTCGCGTTCGACGAGGTCGGCCGCGCGTACACCTTCGACAGCGACATGGAGTGGGACATGGGCCTGCCGTGGTACCGACCCACCTGCGTCTATGAACTCGCGGATGGCGTCGACTTCGGTTGGCGCTCGGGCAGCGGCAAGTGGCCGTGGTGGAGTCCGGACTCGCTCGCGCCGTCGGTCGTGGTCGGGCCGGCGTCGCCGACCGGCGTGCTTTCCGCGGCCGGCCTGCAGTTCCCCGCGCCGTGGAACGAGGCGATGTTCTTCCTCGACTGGACCTACGGAACCATGTGGGCCGGCTGGCCGACCGACGACTCGCGCGACGCGTCGACGCCTTCGATGCGCATCGAGCCGTTCGTCGCCGGGCGTCCGCTGCCGCTGACCGACGCGGTCGCGATGGATGGCGCGATGTACTTCTCCGTCGGTGGGCGGAACCTGCCGTCCGCGATCTTCCGCGTGCGCGCCGAGAATCCCGTGGCGATCAAGCGCGCGCCGATGGCGGTGCCCGCCGCGCTCGCCGAGCGCCGCGAGCTCGAGAAGCTCCACCGCCGGATGGAGTGGGCCGCGGGACCCGCCGCGGTCGCGGCCGCATTCCCCGCGCTCTCCTCGACGGATGCGGGCGTGCGCAGCGCCGCGCGCATCGTGCTCGAGCACCAGGATCCGGCGCAGTGGCGCGAGCGTGCGCTCACGGAGCGGGACCCGCAGGCGGCCGTGCTCGCACTCGTCGCGCTCTGCCGCACGGGCGAGGCGACGCGCGATGGCGACGCCGTCGCGATGCGCCTCGCCGCCCTCGAACCCGCCGTGCGCGGCACGCCCGTCGAGAGATCGTGGCTGCGCGCATGCGAACTCTGCCTCATCCGCCTCGCGCCGGTGGATGGATCGCTCTCCGGCGCCGACGCGCTCCGCACCGCGGTCGAAGCGCACTTCCCCGCCGGGGAAGGCGTGGCCGACGCGAGCGAGCTCGACATGCACCGCGCGGCGCTCCTGGTGAAGCTCGGTTCGCCGCGCGCCGTCGAGGTCACGGTCGCGCTGCTCGAGAAGCCCGATGTCCGGCGCGCGCCCGAGATCGACGCGGCGCTGCTTGCGCGCGGTGGCCCCTACGGCAAGGCCGTCGCGGACATGATCGCGAACGCGCCCGCCACGCAGAAGATCGGACTCGTGCACGCGGTGCGCGATGCGAAGGTCGGATGGACGCCCGACAACCGGATGCGCTTCTCGCGCGCGATCGCAGGGCTCCGCAAGGCGAGCGGCGGAAACTCGTTCGCGGGCTTCCTCAATCGGATGGGCGAGGAGTTCATCGCGAACGCACCCGAGGCCGACCGCGAGTTCCTCGCGCAGACTTCCGCAGGCCGCAGCATGGATGAACCAGCCGTCGCGCCCCGTGGCCCGGGCCGTGCCTGGACCGTGGAGGAACTCGTCGCGCTCGGGCCGAAGCTCTCGATGGGCCGCGACCACCGCGAGGGCATGCGTGCCTACCGCGCGGCGCAGTGCGCGCAGTGTCACCGCGCGGGTGGCATCGGCGGCAGCGGTGGTCCCGAGCTCTCCGGCGTCTCGCGTCGGTTCTCCCTCGAGGACCTCGCGTCGTCGCTCGTCGACCCGAGCCGCACGCTGAGCGACCAGTACCAGAACACCGACATCGTGCTGAAGGATGGACGCAAGGTCACGGGTCGCATCGTGGCCGACTCGAAGGATGCGATCGAGGTCCGCGCGAGCCTGCTCTCCGATGCGCGCGACACCATCGCGAAGGCCGACATCGCGTCGATGTCGCCGAGCCCGGTCTCACCGATGCCGGCGAACCTGCTCGACACGCTCTCCGAGGGCGAGGTGCTCGACCTGCTCGCGTTCCTGCGCGCGGGCGGCGATCCCGGCGATCCCGCGTTCTCGAAGATCGACGACGACGGTTTCCTCGAGATCTTCTCGGCGTCGCAGGCGAATCCGCGTGCGCTCGAGGCGTTCGCCTTCGATCCGCGCTTCTGGTCGCTCGAGAACGGAGAGATCGTCGGCCGGACGACCACCGCGAACCCCGCGCCGCACAACACCTTCCTCGTGTGGAACGGAGAGGTGCGCGACTTCGAGCTCGAGGTCGACCTGCGCGTCGTCGGCAACAACTCGGGCGTCCAGTACCGCAGCGAGGTCTTCGACGGCGTGCGCCTGCGCGGACCGCAGATCGATTCGCATCCGGCGGGGAAGTATGTCGCGATGTTCTACGAGGAGGGCGGGCGCGGCATCCTCGCCGAGCACGGGACGCGCACGACGATCGCAGCAGACGGGACCCGCTCGAACGAACCGCTCCCCTCGGGTGGCTTCACCGCGGACATCGCCGAGTGGCACAACTACCGGGTGGTCGCGCGCGGGAACACGATGGAGCACTTCCTCGACGGCAAGCCGACGGCCGTGCTCGTCGACGAATCGGCCGACGCGCCGAAGGGCGGTCGGATCGGCGTGCAGATTCACGGCGGCGAACCCACGGAGGTGCGCGTGCGCAGGATCCGTCTGCGTCGGCTCGACGGATGACGACGACGCCCCGCCGAGTGCCGCCGCTTTACCGAACCGGCATTATCGGGCAAGGATGGCCTCCGTTTCCCGCCAGTTTGACGAAGCCAAGTTCCGAATCGGTCGATACCTTCGAACGCCCCCGTATCGCCGGGGCCGTGGAAGGAAGCTCAAGACATGTGCGGAATCGTCGCTTACATCGGTCGTCGGCAGGCAGCGGACATCCTTCTCGAGGGCCTCAAGCGCCTTGAGTACCGCGGGTACGACTCGGCCGGCGTCGCCGTCATGAACGGCGGTCTGCACCTCGCGCGTGCCGTCGGGCGCGTCGCGAATGTCGAGAAGCTCATCCGCGAGCGCGGCGGCTTCAGCGGCACCATCGGCATCGCGCACACGCGCTGGGCGACCCACGGTGGCGTCACCGAGCGGAACGCCCACCCGCACTGCGACGACGCACGGCTCGGTCACGGCATCGCGATCATCCACAACGGCATCATCGAGAACTACGCGGCGCTCAAGAAGTACCTCGAGGAGAAGGGCCACGAGTTCCACGGCGAGACCGACACCGAGGTGCTCGCGCACCTGATCGGCGAGCTCTACCAGGGCGACCTCGAGAAGGCGGTCCAGGCCGCGCTGCGCGAGGTCACCGGCGCGTACGCCATCGCGGTCGTGTGCGAGAAGGAGCCCGATGTGCTCGTCGTCGCACGCAAGGGTTCACCGCTCATGGTCGGCGTCGGCAACGGCGAGTATGTCGTCGCGTCGGACGCGAGCGCCATCGTGTCGCACACCACGCAGGCCATCGCGCTCGACGACTACTCGGTCGCCCGCATCACGCGCGAGGGCTTCCGCACCACCACCGTCGACAACATCGAGATCACCGCGGAGATCCGCGAGCTCGAGTTCGACCTCGAGCAGATCGAGCTCGGTCACTACGACCACTTCATGCTCAAGGAGATCTTCGAGCAGCCGCGCGCGCTGCGCATGGCGCTGCAGGGCCGCGTCGATGTCGCGAAGGGCGAGATCCGCCTCGGCGGCGTGGGCGAGCACGCGCGCAAGCTCGCGAACGCGAAGCGCGTGGTGTTCATCGGTCAGGGCACCGCGCTCCACGCGTGCATGATCGGCAAGTACCTCTTCGAGGACCTCGCGAAGGTCCAGGCCGAGCACGACTTCGCCAGCGAGTTCCGCTACCGCAATCCGATCGTCGAGGACGGCACCGTCGTCGTCGCGGTCAGCCAGTCGGGCGAGACCGCCGATACGCTCGCGGCGCTCCAGGAGGCGAAGCAGCGCGGCGCGCTCGCGCTCGGCGTCGTGAATGTCGTCGGGTCATCGATCGCGCGCGAAACCGATGCCGGCGTCTACCTGCGCGTCGGCCCCGAGATCGGCGTCGCCAGCACCAAGGCCTTCACCGGACAGGTGCTCGTGAACTCGATGCTCGCGACCTTCATCGGTCGCCGGCGCTACCTCTCCCAGGAGTATGTGTCGGGGCTGCTGCGCGAGCTCGAGGCGATTCCCGCCAAGATCGAGCGCGCGCTCGAGTGGTCCGGCCGGATCCGCGCCGCCACCGCGAAGTACATCCACCGCGAGAACTGGCTGTTCCTCGGCCGCGGCGTGAACTACCCCGTCGCGCTCGAGGGTGCGCTGAAGCTCAAGGAGATCTCGTACATCCACGCCGAGGGCATGCCTTCGGCCGAGATGAAGCACGGGCCGATCGCACTGATCGACAGCGGCATGCCCGTGGTGTTCGTCGCCACGCGCAACTCGCAGTACGAGAAGGTGCTCTCGAACATCGAGGAGGTCCGCTCGCGCGGCGGCCATGTCATCGCGGTCGCGACCGAGGGCGACGAGCACATCAAGACGCTCGCGCAGGAGGTCTTCTATGTCCCCGACTGCATCGAGATGTTCCAGCCGCTCCTGACGGTGATCCCGCTGCAGCTGCTCGCGTACCACGCGGCGGTGATGCGCGGCAAGGATGTCGACAAGCCGAGGAACCTCGCGAAGTCGGTCACCGTGGAGTGACGCCCGTTCCGCCGACGGCGGCCGTCGCCGGCGCGCCGTTCCCGGCGCGGCGTTCGCGACGCATCTCGAGGTCCTGCACGAACCCGAGCGTGAGCAGCGCGGCGTTGGCGCCGATCACGCAGAAGAGCATGTCCCACTGGGCATCCCAGATGTCGCCCTGCGAACCGAGGTAGGCCCACGACGCCTCGCCGAGGATCATCGCGACGGCGAACTCGAGCAGTTCGAACGCCGCCGCGAACGCGAGGCACATCCCGTTCACGATCACGAAGAGCCACCGCCGCCCGTGCACGATGGCGTTGCGGATGAACACCTCGCGCCAGAGGAGCGCGGGCGCGAAGCCCTGCATGAAGTGACCGAATCGGTCGTAGTCGTTGCGCGGTCGCGCCAGGAACTCCTGCATCCATGCGCCCACGGGAACGAGCGAATAGGTGTAGATCCCTCCCACGATCAGCACGACCGAGTGCACGATCAGCGCCCAGAACACGGTGTGGGTGCATGGCTTGCGCCGCAGCCACACGGCCCACATCACGATGGCGCCCGCAACCCAGAACACCTCGAGCACCCAGGTCAGGAAGTCATGCGGATCGAGCGCGCTTCCCGCGAGAAACGCGGAAAGCAGCAGCACCACCCCGTCTCGGCCGCCGAATGCCGGCTGGATCGTCATGCGGGGAGCGTAGCGCGTCCGAACGCCCGTCAATCGGGGTCGAATCCCCGAGCGTGGGCGGCTACTTCGGTTCGGACGAGGGGTCGGTCGGCTTCGCCTCGGGCTTGTCCGCGGGCTTGTCCGCCGGCTTCGCCGCCTCCGCCGGAACCTGCTCGAGCGCCTGCTCGATCGCCGCGATCAGCTCGCTCGCCTCGGGCGACACATTCGTCGCGAAGAAGCGTGCCGTCTTGCCGTCGGGCATGACGAGGTACTTGCCGAAGTTCCAGCCGGGCAGTTCGCCCGTCTTGGTACCGAGACAGGCGAACACCTCCGACTGCGACTTGCCGGGCTTCACCTGGCACTTCTCGAACAGCGGGAAGGTCACGCTGTACTTGGTCGTGCAGAACTCGCGGATCTCCTCGGCGCGGTCGAACTCCTGGCCGCCGAAGTCGCCGCTCGGGAAACCGAGGATGACGAAGCCACGGTCGCGGTACCGGTCGTAGATCTTCTGGAGCCCCGCGTACTGGCGCGTGTATCCGCACTGGCTCGCGACATTGACCACGAGCACGACCTTCCCGGCGTACTCGGACAGGTCCGCGTCCTTGCCCTCGAGCGTCTTGACCTTGAGTTCGGTCAGCGAGGCGTCCTTCCAGCGCGCGGTGAGCTCGGGCGACTTGGGCGCCGACTGCGCGCAGGCGAATCCGGTGATGAGCGAGACGGTTCCGAGAAGGGCGGCGGCGAGGCGGTCGAACATGGGTGCTCCGGGGGTCGGACTCGGGGTTCGTGCGCCCGGCGAATGCCGATGCGGATGACGCGCGGAAAGGCCGAGGAAGCCGTAGAGTAGGGCCATGAGAAGGGTCATGAGCAGGGTCATGGACCGATCCCCGATGCGCGCACGAGTCGCCTGTCTGGCTTTCTCGATTGCCTGCGCGTCGCCGCTTGCCTCCGCCGACGAAGCCGGGCTTGCGCGCGCGTTCTCATGGATCCCCGAGGACGCCGTCTCGTTCGTGGCGGTGCCGAGCCTGAAGGCGCTCAGCAACGACATCGCGCAGCTCGTCGAGGCGACGGGGCAGGGCGGGCTCCTCTCGATGGGGCGACCGATCGATGTGCTGAAGGCGCAACTCGGCGTCGGTGCGAATCTCGACGAGAACGGGCCGGCCGTCGCCTACTTTCCGAGCGTTCCGCTGGCTGACATCGCGGCAACGCCGCGTCCCGTCGTGGTGGTTCCGGTCACCGACGGCGAGGCGTTCCTGAAGGCGAACCTGACGCCTGCGCCCGATCGCGGCGAGCGGGCGTATACCACTTCGGATGGCATGGAGGTCCACGCGCGCATCCTCGAGGGATGCGTGGTGCTGGCCCCGACGAGCGACACGCTGCCTGCCGAGGCACCCGCGCGCGGGATCGGCGAGCGCTTCCGCGGTCGGCTGAAGCCGCGCGAGACCGCGTGGCTCGGTCGCGCGGATCTCGTGGCGTGGGGGTCGCGGGACGCGCTGCACTCGGCGGTCGAGCGGGCCCGGCGCGAGCCGCTGCCCGTGATTCCCGAGGCGGTTCCGGAGGGTGTGCCCGGCGCGTTCGGCGCCCAGCAGGAGGCGGCGCGGGCGAAGGCGCTCGAGATCGCCGACATGCTCGCGGACGGACTCGTCGTCGTCGATGTCGATCCGCTCGGCCTGTTCGTCGCGGCGCTCGGCGTGGCCGAACCCGCCACCGCGCTCGCCGCGGTGATGGCCGGCGGCGAGGGTCCGGGTGCGCGGTTCGACAGGCTTCCCGACAACCCGTTCTACCTCGCGCTCTCGGCCGACATCGATGGTCTCGGTGGTTCGGCGCGCTTCGGCGAGCTGATGGATCTCGCGGGTCTGCCGCGCACGATGCTCCCCGACTGGGTGTTCGCCGAGGGTTCCGACATCGCGGGCCTTCAGCTCGGCGCGTTTCCCTCGAAGCTCGGCGTCGCGATGGGCGGAGCCCTCAACGACAGCGCGCTCTTCCTTGCGTCGCGCGATCCGGCCCGAACCTTGCAGCGGATCCGCAGCACGGTCGAGTCGCTTGCGGGCGAGTCCGCGGGCATCCGCCGCGAGCCCTCGTGGACCGAGGGGAAGAAACTGAAGTCGGGCGAGCTTGCGGACGCGTTCGAGATCAAGGAGACGGTGTTCGACGCGAAGCAGCGTCCGACCCTCGACTACGAGCGTCTTGCGAAGCAGTTCACCTTCGGCGCGCGGGGCTTCAACGGTCTCGCACGCCGCACCGATCGCGGCGTGGTGCTCACCTTCAGCCAGCGGCCCGATGTGTTCGACCGTGCCGTGCGCGCGGCGGGCGGCGTGGATGTGCTCGCGTCCGACGAGACCGTGCGATCGCTCGAGGAGTGGTTGCCCGAGCGACGGGATGTCGAGCTGATGATCGGAGTGGGACCGCTCGTGAATCTCGCGGCGCAGATCGCGTCGAGCTTCGTGAGCGAGGAGCAGGTACGCGAGATGCTCCCGTCGATCGAGCGCGATGCGACTCCCGTCGCGGTGGCGGCCGAGCTCGGTGAGGGTCGTGCGGCGCTGGTGCTCGTGCTGCCGGCGGAGGTGCTGAAGGCGTTCACGCAGGCGGGCGCGCGCTTCGGCGGCGCGGCCGGAGGGACTCCATGAGTGACGATCCGTCGCTTCCGCGCTTCTGGACCGCCGGTTCCGACCGCGTGGTCTCCCTCGTTCCCTTCGCGATCATGGGCGTGATCAACGCGACGCCCGACAGCTTCTCCGACGGCGGACGCTACGCCGACGCCGAGGAAGCCGCGGAGTACGCGGTGCAGCTCGCCGAGGAAGGTGCGTCGATCATCGATGTCGGCGGCGAGAGCACGCGGCCCGGCGCGGAGCGCGTGTCGGCCGAGGAGCAGGTGCGGCGGGTCGTTCCCGTGATCGCGCGGCTTCGCTCGCGTTCGAGCGTCGCGATTTCGGTCGATACGACGAACGCCGCCGTTGCCGAGGCCGCGATCGAGGCGGGTGCCGATGCGGTGAACGATGTGAGCGCCGGAACCGAGGATCCGGCCATGCTTCCGCTCGTCGCGCGGAAGGGCGCGGGGCTCGTGCTCATGCACAGGCTGCTGCCGCCAGGCGAGGACAGCTACTCGGACCGGTACGCCGAGGCGCCGTCGTACGACGATGTCGCGCGCGATGTCGCCTCGATGCTTCTCGCGCGCGCCGAAGCGGCGATGTCCGCAGGCGTCGCGCGCGAGTCGATCGTGCTCGACCCCGGGCTCGGGTTCGGCAAGACCGTGGCGCAGAACTTCGAACTGCTCGCGCGCGTGGGCGAGATCGCCGCGCTCGGGTACCCCGTGCTTGTCGGCGCGAGCCGCAAGAGCTTCCTCGGTGCGGTGACCGGTCGCGCGGAACCCGAGCAGCGGATCGTGGGCTCTCTCGTTGCTGCGGTCGCCGCTTTCGGTGGCGGCGCGCGGATCATTCGGGCGCACGATGTCGGCGCCCACCGCGAGGCGCTGCTCGTGGCCCGCGCGGTGCTCTACGGCGCGGGGCTGTCGTGAAGCCGTTGGCGACCAGTTGCGCTCGAACTCTCGGCCGGGCGTAGGGACTTGCCTCGTGCTCGTACCGCGAGACGCGGCGAGATCCGCTCGGGATCAGGGATTCATTCGCGCAGTGAGCCTTCCGCCCGCGGCGAAGCCGCTACCATGCTGCCCCCAAACCCTAGCCAACGGAGAGCAACATGGCCGGAGCTGCGACGCTGACCATCACCGAGTCGAACTACCAGAGCGAAGTCGTGGAGAGCAACATGCCTGTCCTGATCGACTTCTGGGCCGAGTGGTGCCAGCCTTGCCGGATGATCGCGTCCACCATCGACCAGCTCGCCACCGAGTACCAGGGCAAGGCGAAGGTCGGCAAGGTCGATGTCGATTCGAACCGCAATCTCGCATTGCAGTTCGGCATCCAGAGCATTCCGTGCGTGGTCGTCGTGAAGGGTGGCCAGGTCGTTTCCCGCACGATGGGCATCAAGCCGAAGGCCGAGTTCGCGAAGATGATCGACGGCGCCCTCTAGGCACGACCGTTCACTTCGTGCGAAGGTTCGGCTCGGGCCTCTACACTGAATGGGCCCAGAACTCACGCGAACGGCCTTCGGGTCGGCTCTCGAGTTCTGACCGCTGTACCGCACTTGGCTGCGCGGCGCTTCACGGCCCATCCTTGATGCCGGTGCGTTGTCCCGGTGGCGTTCTCCACGCAGCCGGTGCGTGGCCCTGCCTGCGCCGACGAACGACGATCTCGATCGCAACACGATGTTACGGGACAGCCGCGGCGTTGCCGTGTTCGGAGTCCGAACCCGTGCGGCGGAAGCATGTGCGGTGCTCGGCAGGTTCGTACGCATCCTGGGAGTGATCGCCACCGATTCATCGCGGCTGGCTGCGACGCCGGCGCGCGCCATCTGCATCTCGGCTCGTCCGCTGTTCCGTCTCTCGGTGTCGTAACTGCGTCGCGGGCATTGGAAGTTTGACGCGGACTACTCGGGACAGGTCTGCATATGTCGTGTTGGATCTCGAGTTGTCGGTCAGGTACACGATCGTGACGGTGACCTCGGTCACGGTTCTAGGAACCGGCTCCGGTCGTGCGTGAACATGAAAGACACGACGGAGTAGATCGGAAGTGCGGTCGAGCCATGATCAGTCGGGGCGTGCTGGTTGACCTTGACGCTGCGCCGTTCGGCAGGTCGGACACGGACAGTGCGACCGACACGATTTGGTTCGGCGGTTGGAACTCGGACCAAGATCCCGATGCCGCGCACAGTCGTCGATCAAATCTCAGCACCGACCTCGTGATGAACAACACGAAGCTCACCCATATCACGCTCGGATTCAGACCCTCTGCGGTGGATGCGGTGAGTCGTGATGCCCGGGGCGGGCCGATGGCGGATCACAGCGTGCACGATGCGCGTCTCGGTCGGCTGGTTGCGTAGAAGCGGACCGAGTCTCCACCAGAATGTGTCGGTTGACACGCAGGAAATGCCCGCTGACGCGCTCACGCCATGACTTTGAGTAACTCCGGGATGGGCGCGGAGGCGCATCGATCTGACGATGGCCGCATTTGCGATCGCGATACGACCAGATTCTCGGACGGGAAATCGCTTCTCTGGGAGGCCGCTTTGTGCGGATCGTTCCGATTGTGCCGCGAAACGAATGTGTCGGAGCGGGTTCAAGCCGAATCGGGCCTGAATCACTTCCTCTTTGAGCATCCGGGGTTAGGTTGAATCGGCCTCCATTCACCGAGGCGGCGGTTGCGTTGTGTCTTCGCTCCGCTTTGCACACTCCTGACCGGAAGAAGAGACGCATGTTTTCGATTCGCAATTGGCGTATTGCCTCGACTCGCGGACTGAGCTTCATCGCAGCGGCGGCAGCAGCACTGCTGTCAGCTGGGATGTCGCATGCCCAGTCGATCGTGGATCTACGACTCGTCGGTCCCGTTGATCCGATCATTCCCGGTCAGATCGTCGAAGTGAAGCTTCGCGCGGAACGGCAGGATCCGACCGCAGCCGCGAGCTTCATCGCGGTCGACTGCATCGTGGGCTGGAACCCCGAGCATCTGCGCTTCCTGGGAATCAGCACTGCAGATTCGGTTGTGCTGTCGCAGTCGTACCTTCCCTCGCCCGCGGTCGACTACACCGGCATCAACGAAGCCAATCCGCCCGCCGACGGAACGCTCCTCTACTACGCTCTCGCGCCGCTCGGGCAGCCGCGTCAGATCCCCGAAGCCGGTTTGCAGGTCGTCACTTTCCGCTTCGAATCGATCAGCACCTTCACGCAGACCTCGGTCGAGGTCATCGATAACCTCAACATCCTCTTCCCGACCGAGACCGCGGTGTGGGACGGTGTTGTGCCCGGTGTCGACGACTTCGGCGTTGGCTACGCAGCGAACATCGATCAGCTCGATTGCAGCACGATCTTCTGGTACCGCGATGCGGATGGCGACGGTGCCGGTGATCCGAACGACTCGGTCGCGGATTGCGTTGCACCCGCGGGCTATGTGAGCTCGTCGAACGATCTCTGCCCGACGAATGCGGACCTTGTGTCGCCCGTGACCTACTACGCCGACACCGATGTCGATGGATTCGGTGATCTGGCCGCACCCCAGGGTTTCTGCGAGACCGCCGCACCGGCGGGCTATGTCGCGAACTCGGACGACTGCGACGACACGCTCGTGACCTACGCCGACGGCGATAGCGACGGCTACGGTGCTGGTCCGATGACGGCCTGCGGCGTCGCCTCGAACACGGACTGCAACGACGGCAACAGCGCGATCAACCCCGGCGCGGTCGAGATCTGCGACGCGGGCGATGTTGACGAGAACTGCAACGGTTTTGCGGACGACGCCGACTCCGGCGTTGCGGACGCTGGCC
>JBEAQW010000087.1:0-5219 GCA_041163725.1 Planctomycetota bacterium | reverse complement strand
CGGGTCGGAGCCGCGAATCCCAACAACCGGCGATCCGTGCCGGTCAAGGTGATTGCCTGGCCGTCCTTGGCCAGGCGGAGCGATGCGAAGGAACCTGCGCGCACCCGTGGCGCAGGCTGTGCCGGACCCGGTCGTTGCCTCAACGACCGTGCTTCAGCGCGTCCCTGCGCTTCCACGTTCCAGCCACCGGTTGCCCGGTTTCCTTCGTCCGCAGATGGCTCGACGATCCGTGTCGCACCATCCGAGGTAGATCGTTCCAATCGCGATCGGACCCGTCGGGGTGCCATCGCGTCATGTTCATCCATCAGGCGGACCGCTTGGCCCGCATCGTCTCTCGTTCGCGCTGGCGCTCGTCGACCGTCGCCAGCTCGAGGTGATCGCGCACGCCGAGAATCACGACCGTGCCGCTCAACCCAAAGTCGTTCAGTAGCCGATCGGGGATGCGCACACGACCCGCGCTATCGAAGGGCACCCTCGCGGACCGGGGAAACAGATCCCGGTTGAACCTCACCACTTCCTCTTGCGTGACCAGACCACTCTCGATCCGATCCGCCTGCTCCTCGAACTTCCGCTCGGGCCAGAGCCAGAGCGAGCCGTTCTGACCCGGAGCGGCGATGAATGCCTCGCCATGCCGCTCGGGACGCCACGCATCACGAATCTCCGCGGGGATTGCCAGCCGCTGCTTCGCGTCGAGGGAATGCTCGTACTCGCCGAGAAACATGGGTGAGCGCTCCGGAGGAGACAATTGGGACAATACCACACCTTGCCCCACCTTTCAACACCTCGACCCACTCCGCCCCCATTTTCTTGAATTCTTTTTTGCCAATCGGAACGGGCGCGGGTGGCCTCTGGAGCCAACCACCCCATAGTTCGAGGGTTACGGCGGAGTTTCACGGGAGCGAGCTGTTTGCCCCCCGCCCGCCCAGTGGTTGATGGCCCCACACCTCCATGAGCACGGAACCTTCTCCTGAGTTGTTGCAGGCGCTGGCGACCTTGCCCGCACCGCAGTTCCTCATCACCACCGCCTTCGGGGATGTCCGCGACGGACGCCTCGTGGAGCGGGTGCAGCAGTGCGGCACGAACCCGCCGATGCTTCTCGTCGCGATGGAGAAGGGACACACGCTGTCGCCTCTCATCCGCGACAGCAGGACCTTCGCCATCTCCCTGCTCGATCCGAACGAGCGTTCGCTGCAGCGCGTGTTCGGCCCCGACCGACGCATCGGCGACGATCCGTTCCTCACCTATCCGCACGCGACCGGCGCGCTCGGCGCGCCGATCGTGACGCGCGCGGCGGCGTGGTTCGACTGCGAGGTCGTGCGCCACCTCGACATGGAGACGAACTACGAGCTCTACATCGGGGTCGTGCACGCGGCCGGGCTCGGCACGGCGCCGATCCAGCGGCTCAGCGCGGCGCTCAACGCGACGCGCCCGGCCGAGCCGCGCGCGCTCCGTCCGCGGCTCGCGCCCGATCGTGCACCCGCGGCGGAACCGATCGATCGTCCGCGCTCGACGGCGCCGATCCGAAGCGGCACGCGCGTCCGCTGAGGCGTACGCTAGGGACGATGCTCAGACTGCCTACAGCGCCCGCGGCGCTCCGCGACGATACCTCGAACAGGCTCGGCCTCGACTACGCCAGCGAAAGCGCGCGCTTTCCGCAGCTCGGCTACGGGATCATCGACTTCCACGCGCACATCAACGGACCCGAGGCGAGCGCCATCTGGGCGCCGGTCGCGCGCGCGTACGGCATCGAGCGCACCTTCTCGATGACCCGCCTCGAGGATGTGCCGCTGATGCGCGAGCGCTTCGGCGACGCGATCGAGTTCATCACCATCCCCGACTTCATGCATCCGGACCGGCGCCACGGCCACGGCACCGACTACCTCGCGCGCATCGAGCGCTACCGCGAGCTCGGCACGCGCATCGTCAAGTTCTGGAATGCGCCGCGCTTCATCGATTTCGGACTCGAGGCGGGCGACCGCGACTTCCTCGCGCTCGACGGCCCGATGCGGCTCGAGCAGATGCGCCTGGCCGAGCAGCTCGGGATGATCTGCATGACGCATGTCGCCGATCCCGACACCTGGTTCGCGGCGAAGTACACCGACCGCACGAAGTACGGGGCGAAGCTCGACCACTACGCGCCGCTGCGAAAGGCGCTCGACCGCTTCGCGATGCCGTGGATCGCCGCGCACATGGGCGGATTCCCCGAGGACCTCGCGTTCCTCGACCGGCTGCTCGAGGCGCATCCGAACCTGCACCTCGACACGAGCGCCACGAAGTGGATGGTGCGCGAGCTCGGGCGCCATCCGCGCGACGAGATCGTGTCGTTCCTCGACAAGTGGCGCGGGCGCATTCTCTTCGGCACCGACACGGTCACCACCGACGAGCACCTGCGCGCGGGCGACAAGAGTTCCGAGATGGGGAAGAAGGCGACCTCGCGCGACGGCGCGCACGACCTGTACGCCAGCCGGTACTGGGCGCTGCGCATGATGTGGGAGGGCCATGGCGAGGTCGCGTCGCCGATCTCGGATCCGGACCTCGCGATGGTCGAGCCGGAGCGATACGGGCCGTTCGACGCGCCCGCGCTGCGCGGACTCGCGCTACCGCCCGATCTGCTGCGCACGCTCTACCGCGATGCCGCGCTCGGACTGCTCGCGCGCGCGTGAAGCGCACGGGCGAGCGAGGCCACATCGTCGTCGAAGGTCGAGACGAGCGGATTCGCGGCGTGCTCCCCGAGGTCGATCGACGCGTGCACCGCGACGGGGATGCCGTAGGCGAGCGCCCACAGCGCGGGAAGCGGCGAGACGGGCTGCGCCCCGAGCGCACGCTCGAACGGACCGCGCATGCGCCAGCCGGCGCACGCGGACGGATGCGTGAGCGCGCCGTCCCGATCGACGAGCACCACATCCACCGCGGGATACGAATCCCATGGACGCGCGAAGCGTGCATCGACGATCGCAGGCTCGGCGTCGGATGCGGCGGTCATCAGGCGTTCATGCGTCGGCAGGCGCGGAGTCCCCGGCGCCACGGCAACGCGAAGCCGCGCGCCGGATGCGCGCGCCATGGTGATCGAACTCGAGACGAATCCGAGATCGAGCCACTCCGGGCACTCGGCCGCGATCAGGAGCACCGACTCACCCGCGCGCACACCCCAGGTGCGACGCATGCGCTCGCGGCGTGCGGCCGGCCAGGTCGCTGCGACGGGCAACGGCGCCGCGCCGATCCACGGTCCCGCGCGACGGACCGAGCCCTCCCGTGCTCCGAGCGCGCGCTCGACGGAACGCTGCGCGATGGTGCCGTAGGCGACGGTGCGATCGACCGCGAAACCTTCGCACGCACGCGCGAGCCGCAGGTATCCGAACGGCGCGGTGCGCGGGACGACGCGGATCTCCGCACCCCCGCCTCCTCCGTACGATCGAACGCGGGCGGCGAACGAGCGCGGCCCGAGGACCACGATCCGGTCTCCCGCGCGCGCAACCGAGGCGATGTACCGAAGCGTGCACTCCCCCGCCTCCTCGAAGCAGACGGCATGCATCGTGCCTGCGGCACCCTGCGGGTCGGGATCCATCACTGCTTCCGCGTACCGAGGTTCTCGCCGAGATCCACGCGATCGTGCTGGTAGAAGAGCCGCGCGATCTGCACGGCGAGCCGCGCCGACAACTGCTCCTCGAGCTCCGAGCGACCCGCGCGCGTGCGGAGGATCGTCGGATCGGCCTCGCGGATCGTCGCGACGATCTCGCGACCGCCGGGAAGCATCGATGTGGCCGGATAGGTGCGCTGGCGCAGATCGAGATCGATGACCTTCACCGTCGCCTTGGCCGTCGGGCGAAGGCCCTGCGAGTCGGTGCGTCCGGCGAGGTCGAAGATCGTCGGCTGGATGTGGATGATCTGGCTTGCGTCGAGCGCACGGCCGATCGCCTCGATCGACATGAGCCTGCCGGCGTCGCCACCCGATCCGGAGCGCGACACGGCGATCGCGTCGCGCGTCGCGACGGTCGAGCCGAGCAGTTCGCGGCCCATCAGGTCGAACGAGACGGCGTCGCCGATCGTCGTGCGCAGCGAGGTGCGCGGAAGGATGTTCTCCGGGTCGTCGACGAACACCACCGTCTTCTTGTCGGGAAGCGTGTACTCGGCGTCGATCTGTCCCGGTCCCTCGATCGCGTAGGCGATCGGCGTGACGATGTTGCACGAGGCGAGCGGCAAGGCGAGCAGCGTGGCGACACCCGTCATCGCGAGCGGAAGCAGGAAATGGCGCAGGGTGTTCGTCATCGTCTGGTCTCGTTGCCGGCGCCCGCGGGCGCCGTGCGGTCAGTTGTTCGGATACTTGTCCTCGATGTGGCGGAAGAACAGCCACGAGGTCTTCTGGATGAACTTCGTGAGGAGGCCGCGCTCGATGTCCTCGGCGCGCGCGGATTCGCGCCCGACGCCTTCCTTGTTCGGGAAGCGCTCGACGATGCTCGTCGTGTAGACGAACTCGTCGGGTGCGAGGCCGTCTGCCTCGATGACGCCGATGTGCGCGCCGGCCACGCCGTCCCAGAGGTAGCTATTGCCGGTCGGGTGCAGGCGGTACTCGTAGAGATCGATGTAGACGACGCGCTTGACGCCGAGTTCCTTGGCGATCGCGCCGTACGGAAGCGCGCGCCACTGCGGCGTGCGGTACTGCCACTGCATGACCTCGGCGGGAGGCGTGACCGAGGCGCCCTTCACGAACTGGCGGATGCGCACCGAGACATTCGCCGTGATGTTGCCGACGACCCCGGGGTGCTCGACGAGCGTCGCGTAGTCGGCGTTGACCACCACCGCGACGGTGTTGTCCTCGAGCCCGTCGTAGGCCGCGGGCACCTCGAGCTTCTTGCCTCGCTCGATCTGCTGGCCGATCGCGCCGATCGCGCCCGCGATGCAGCCGGGCGCTCCGAGGAGCGAGAGTCCCAGCGCGGCGGCGCAGAGCGCGCGCAGGCGGTTGTTCGTCGGGAGTTGGTCGAGTCGTCGGGAGCGCATGTCGTTCATCCGAGCCAGCCCTGCATGGCTGCGATCTTGTAACCCCAGGCGAGCAGCGCGGCGATGCCGAGGAACCAGGCGGTCCGCGCGTTCCAAAGCCGCTCGTACACGGGCCACAGGCTGTGACCCGTCACGACCGTCCATGCGGAGCCGACGAGCGTCATGCCCGCCATGATCGCCAGCAGGAAGCCCATCGGCTGCGTGACGAAACTCTCGACGAAGCG
>JBEAQW010000086.1:0-7886 GCA_041163725.1 Planctomycetota bacterium | reverse complement strand
CGCTACATGATCCGCATGGACGATGGCGTCGAGGTGCTGCATGCGGGAACGCGCGACCAGGACCGGATGTCGATGCGATGCGAGAAGCTCGAGGCGAAGGTGCGCCGGCCCGACGAGTCCGGCAGGTCGCCCGAATCAGGTGTCGACCTCGGTGGGCCCGCGGAACTGCTCGGGGTGAATGGGAGCGGCGGTGTGTTCATCCGCACGCCCGGCCAGGACCTCGAGTGCGGCGAGTTCGACTACTCGGTGCAGTCCGGGATCGCGCTGCTGCGGGCAGCGGAAGGTCGGGCGGTCACCGTCGTGTTCGCGAACCAGCCGACGCCGCTTCAGGCGCAGGAGATCGAGTGGGACCTGCGTGCGGGTACGCTCGAGATCCGCAAGCCGCTCGTGACCGGCGGGCGCTAGCGCCGGCGGATGCGCGCCGTCGCGCGGTTCCCGCTACGCTCTCCGCGTGGAACTCACCTACGGCGGCTATCTGAAGATTCCCGAGCTTCTCGCGCTCCAGGCGCCGCGTTCGACGCATCCGGACACCGGGCGCGCCGAGCACGACGAGATGCTCTTCATCATCATCCACCAGGTCTACGAACTCTGGTTCAGGCAGCAGCTCCACGAGGGGGACTTCCTCGCGCGCTGCCTGAACGAGGGGCGCGGTCAGGAGGCGTCCGCGACGCTGAAGCGGATGCTCACGATCCTCAAGACGATGGTGCAGCAGGTGGATGTCCTCGAGACCATGACGCCGGTCTCCTTCCTCTCGTTCCGCAGCTTCCTGTCGAGCTCCAGCGGCTTCCAGAGCGCGCAGTTCCGCCAGTTCGAGTTCCTGCTCGGGAACAAGAACCCGCGCGTGCTCACGCACAACCCCGAGGGGAGCACCGAGCACGCGGCGATCCTGGCGCGCTGGGACAAGCCGACGCTGTTCGATGCGTTCGTCCGCTACCTCGCCGGACGCGGCCATGCGGTGCCGGCGGATGTCCTCGCGCGCGATGTCACGCAGCCGCTTGCGGAGTCGCCCGCGCTACAGGAGGCGCTGCTCGACATCTACCACAACCATCCCGTCGATCGCGGACTGTGCGAACTGCTCGTCGATCTCGACGAGGGGTTGCAGGAGTGGCGCTACCGCCATGTGAAGATGGTGGAGCGGACGATCGGCTTCAAGCAGGGAACGGGTGGAAGTCCGGGCGCGGCGTACCTGCGCACGACGCTCTTCACACCGCTCTTCCCCGACCTCTGGGCGATTCGGACGCGGCTGTAGCGGCGGTCCACGCTTCCATGCGTCGGGTCAGCCGAGGTCGGGTACGCGCCAGCGCGAGCGCACCGAGTAGTAGGTCTCCTCGACGCCGGCGAGCTCGCCCACGCGCACGAGGTCGAACTGCCGCTCGACGAGAGGAGCGGTGGCCTTCGCGACGGGAATGAGGCAGTCCTCGGTCTGGGCGAAGTGGTGGAGGAGCGAGCGGTCCTCGGCCTCGATCATGACGCGCGCGTGGCGCGCGTGACGGCGCAGCCACCGGTCGATCCGCTCGCGCAGCGGACTCGGCGGTGCGGGCAGCGCAAGCGGTAGGTGCGCGAGCGCCTCGGGGAAGTTGCGGCGCGCCACCGGTGCGAGCGATTTGCGCGTGCAGAGCACGATCGCCGACTTCCCCTCGACATTCGTCTCGAGGTCGTCGCTCCGCAGCGCGATCGGCTCGCGGTCGGTGATGAGCATGTCGAGGCGGTGCGAGCGGATCTCGCTCTCGAGATGCTCCGCGCTCCACTCGCGGCACTGCACGGGCACATCCGCGCGGATGTACGGCGCGAGGATGCGGCGTACGACGAGCTTGGGTACGGCATCGGCGGTTCCGACGCGGAGTGGTGCGGCCGCACCCTCCGTCCCGCGGCACTGGGCGATCATCGCCTCGCAGCTGCGGAGCACGCGCAGTGCGCCGTCGTGCACGCGCGCCCCGTGCGCGGTGAGCCGCAGGCGGCGTCCCTCGCGGGTGAACACGGGTGCACCCGTCGCGCTCGCGAGCCGTGCGATGCGCGCGCTGAGGGCCGGCTGCGAGATGCCGAGCTCGCGCGCGGCGTCCGAGACGGTGCCGAGGCGAACGGTCTCGATGAAGCCGGCGAGGTCGGGATGCAGGTGTTCCGGGAGCATGCGCGCATTATAGAAGTCATATCTATGAATTCATGTTGTTCCATCAATATGAGTTTCTTTACCCGTTTGCGGCCCTTGGAGCGGACCCGCGGCGCCTCGTTTGTTAGGCTCGGGTGCGTCATCCGCTTCGGCTTGGTGCGGCTCAGGGCCCGAGGGCCCGCCGCCGCATCGCGCGGCCGACTGGGCGGGTTGGGAGATCTCGCCCTCCCGGCCCGCGCAGTCGGTCGGGCCGAGGCTGGAGGACGAGCCTCGGGGCCGGAGGACGAGCCTCGGGGCCGGCCGTGCCGCCGAGGGCATCCTGAGGGGAATGCGGGGAGATGTCTGCGAATCGCTCGGACGCAGGACGCGTGCGGGCCCGGAGATTCGGGCGGTGTTCGACCCGAACGAGTGAGCCACGGATGCGAACGGCCCCGGAGCGGGAGTGCATCCGCGACGGAAGTGAACCCAGGAGGTCTGCTGATGATCGCGATGGAAGCAAAGCGCTACGAGCCGGTCGTGCTCTCGAACATCGCCAGGCACCCCGTGTGGGGCCGGCTCGATGCCGACATGAGACGCACGATCGAGGTCGTCGGCGAAGTGCTTCCGTTCAAGGCGAACAACTATGTGATCGGCGAGCTGATCGACTGGTCGCGTGTGCCCGACGACCCGATCTTCCAACTCACCTTCCCGCAGCGGGACATGCTCGAGCCCGAGCAGTTCGCGGCGGTCGAGCGCGCGCGGCGCGAGGGGGATCGTGGCCGGCTGAAGGCGATCGTCGGGGCGATCCGCGAGTCGCTGAATCCGCATCCCGCGGGTCAGGCGACGCTGAATGTGCCGGTGGTCGATGGCCAGCCGTTCCACGGTGCGCAGCACAAGTACAGCGAGACGCTCCTCTTCTTCCCCGCAGCGGGGCAGACCTGCCACGCCTACTGCACCTTCTGCTTCCGCTGGCCGCAGTTCGTCGGTACCGAGCAGCCCAAGTTCGGGGCCAAGGACGACCTCCTGCTGCGCCGCTACCTCGCGGAGCACCGCGAGGTGACCGATCTCCTCGTGACGGGAGGCGATCCGATGGTGATGCGCACCGAGGTCCTCGCGCGGTACCTCGAGCCGATCCTGGAGGATCCCGAGCTCGAGCATGTGCGCACGATCCGAATCGGCACGAAGTCGCTTGCGTACTGGCCGTACCGCTTCACCTCCGATGCCGACGCCGACGACCTGCTGCGCCTCTTCGAGCGCATCGTCGCGAGTGGCCGCACGCTGAGCGTGCAGGCGCATGTGTCGCACCCGGTGGAGTTCTCGACCGAGGCCGCGCGCCAGGCGATCGGACGGATTCGCGCGACGGGCGCGATGATCCGCATGCAGAGCCCGTGCATCCGCCGCGTCAACGACGATGCGGAGGTGTGGCGCACGATGTGGACCGAAGGCGTGCGCCTCGGGTGCGTGCCGTACTACTTCTTCGTCGAGCGGGACACGGGCGCCAAGCGCTATTTCGAGCTGCCGCTCGTGCGCTGCCACGAGATCTTCCGCGACGCCTATTCGTCGGTCTCCGGTCTTGCGCGCACGGTGCGCGGACCGAGCATGTCGGCGACGCCCGGCAAGGTGCACATCCTCGGGCGCCAGACGGTCGCAGGCGAGGATGTCTTCGTGCTGCAGTACCTGCAGTGCCGTCGGCCGGAGCTCGTGCGGCTTCCCTTCTTCGCGAAGTACAGCGAGGGTGCAACCTGGTTCGACGAGCTCGAGCCCGCGTTCCCCTCGGATGAGCGCTTCTTCCCGGCCTTCTGGCCGCGCGGGACGATGGGTCCCGCCTCGGGACGGTCGGCCGATGGCGGTGTGTTCGTTCCGCTTGGAATCGCTGCGGGCCAGCAGGTGATCGCGGACGACGCGGCGGATGACGCGGCAGATCTTGAGTCGGACGACTGCTCGTCCGCTGCATGACGCAGACGGTGCTCACGCGCTCGGCGTGCATTCCGGGGCACGCCGACGCGCGACGAGGACATCGTTGAAGCCCGCGAGTCCCGCGTCGTAGGCGCTCGGGACGAGTTCGGTGCTGAAGCCGAGCGATTCGAGATGCGCGCGCACGGGATCGCGGAACGCATGCGGGCGCGGGGGCGGGTCGAAGGAGCCCATCGGCGCGATACGGATCTCGCGCGCGGCGATGCGTGCGAGTTCGGACACCGAGCGCAGGTGGAAGTCGAGGTCGAATTCGTCGCCCTCGTAGAGGCCGCCGTGCCGGGCGTTCGCGTAGGAGAAGAGGAAGTTCGCCGCGAGGACGAGGTCGAACGAGCGGTCGGCGAAGGGAAGCGTGGGGAGGCTCGCCGCCACATACCTACCGTCGGCGTGGTGTGCGCGGTGGTCGGCGAGGAAGCGCTCGATCGCATCGCGCTTCGACGCGCGGAACCTCTCGAAGTCGGCGAAGGTGAGCGTGCCGCGCTGGGCGTCGATCGCGTCGAGGCACGCCTCGACATTGGCGCGGCCGCGTGTGGCGAGTTCGTCGGGGGCGAGGGCGTACATCGGGTCGCATCCGATGGCGTCGTAGCCGGCCGCGCGGGCCTCGGCGACGAAGCTGTCGGGACCCGATGGGCAGTCGAGGATGCGGCCGCGCGCGAGGTCGCCGGGAGCGATCGCGAACATCGCGAGGTACTCCTCGAGCGTGCGACCGAAGAAGGCGACGAAGGGGATACGGAATCCGACGCTCAAGCGCGTCGAGTCTACACGCTGGCGAGCAGCGCGTCGTCCGCGCGCGGCGTGAAGTCGACCCGCCTCGGAAGCGGTGCGTCGAGCGGGCTCTTCACCCCGCACTCGGCGCACAGCAGGCGGCTCGTGATCTCGCTCGCGAGGAAGATGACGGGCAGCCCCGAGCCGGGGTGCGTGCCGCCACCGACCATCCAGACATTGTCGAAGCCCTGCAGCCTGTGCTGCGGTCGCCAGTGGAGCATCTGGGTGATGTTGTGCGCGAGGTTGAAGGTCGCGCCGTGGTTGATGTTCTGCGCGCGCCAGTCGTCGGGCGTGAACATGATCTCGGCCTTCACGCGCTTCGCCGCGTCGGGAATGCCCATCACGCTCTCGAGCCGCGCGAGGGTCTCCTCGCGGAGCACGGGCGCCGCCTTGCGCCAGTCGATCGGCGCGCCATCCGCCGCGGCCTTCGTGTTCGCCGTCGGGACGAGCACATACAGCGAGCTGTCGCCTTCCGGAGCGAGCGTCGGGTCGATGCGGCTCGGGTTGCAGACATAGAAGGATGCGTCGTCGCTGAGCCGGCCCGCGCCGATGTCGGCGAGGTTCTGGCGGTACTTCGTCGAGGTGTAGATCGTGTGGTGGGGCAGGTCGATCTCGCCCTCCATGCCCAGGTAGAGCATGAAGGTGCTGCATGAGTAGCGCTTTGCGTCGAGCGCCGCATCCTTGTGCTCGGAAACGCGGAGACCCTCGGGGATCAGGTTCTTCATCGCCCAGGTCGCGTCGGCGTTGACGACGACATGGTCGAAGCGGTGCTGCTTCCCCTGGACGACGACGCCTGTGGCGCGCTGGCCTTCGAACAGGATCTGCGAAACGGGGCTCGAGGTCTCGATGCGCGCGCCGAGTCGCGCGGAGGCCTCGGCCATCGCCGCGACGAGCGCGTTGCAGCCGCCGATCGGGTGCCACACGCCGTACTCGTACTCGATGAACGGAAGGATCGAGAAGAGGCTCGGGCACTCGAACGGACTCATGCCGAGGTACTTCGACTGGAAGCTCATCGCGAGGCGCGACTCCTCGGCCTTGAAGTAGCGCGTGAGGTGGGTGTAGATCGACTCCCACGGGCGCAGCGTCGGCGCGACCTTGAGGCCGTCGAGCGTCATGAGATCGCCGAGGCCGCGGATCGGGCTGCGCAGGATCGGCTCCATCAGCGAGAGCTTCCTGCGGTTGTCGGCGATGAAGCGGAGGAACGCGGCACCGTCTCCGGGCTGAACCGCCTCGAGACGCGCGGCCATCTTCTGAAAGTCGCCGGTGGTGTCGATCTGCGTCGGCGCGGTGCCGCGGTCGTTGCCGATCAGCAGCCGGTACATCGGGTCGAGGCGCTTCATCTCGACGAAGTCGCTCGTGGCCATGCCGACCGCGCCGAAGATCTCCTCGAGGACATACGGCATCATGAAGAAGGTCGGGCCGCAGTCGAACGCGAAGGGGCCGGCCTCCAGCCGCCGCGTCCGGCCTCCGACGACGGGCTGCGACTCGAACACCGTCACCTCGAGACCGGCGGCCGCGAGGAGCATCGCCGTCGAGAGGCCTCCCGGGCCGGCGCCTACCACCGCAACGCGTGGACACGGGGAGGTTTGAGAGGCGGAGCCTCGACGCGGGGAGTTCGCGATCATGGGGCGGGGTTCGGAGGGTGGTTGAGGGCGGATTCGCGGCATCTGCGGGGAAGGGTGCGATTGCAAAATTCCCATCTTGGAGCGAATCTAGCAAGTGCACAAACCCGAAGCCCGCGCGCGCAATGGAAGCGTTTCCCGATCTCGAACCCCGGCTGGCCTGGCTCCGACGCTTCCGCGACGGCGTGAGGGTGCACCACCGGGAACTCTGCGCGCTTGCGTCGCAGGAGGTTGGGAAGACTCCGTTCGAGGCGATGTCCGCCGACATCCTCCCGCTGCTCGCATCGTGCCGATGGCATCTCCGCAACGCCCGTCGCATCCTCGCGGCGCGACGGGTGGGCGGCGGGGGCATGCTCGGCTTCGGCCACCGGGTCGAGCGCCATCGGCTGCCGGTCGGTCGGGTGCTTGTGATCGCCACATGGAACTACCCGGTGCAGTTGCTCGGTATCCAGCTGGTGCAGGCGATCGTCGCCGGCAACAAGGTGGTCGTGAAGCCATCCGAGCGCGCGCCGAGGACGCAGGCGAGGTTGCTTGAACTTGCCATCGAGGCGACGCGCGTCGATTCCGACATGGAGGGCGCGATCGAGGTCCGTGCGGCGACCCGCGAGGAGGGGCGCCGCGTGCTTGCGGAGGAGCGGTTCGACCATGTCGTGTTCACCGGATCGACCGCCGTCGGGCGCGCGATCGCGGAATGCTGCGCGTCGCGGCTGATCCCGTCGACGCTCGAGCTGTCGGGCGCCGACAGTGCGATCGTGCTTGCGGATGCGGACCCCGTGAAGGCGGCGCGCGCCGTGTTCATGGGTTTCACGGCGAACGCGGGGCAGACCTGCATGGCGCCGCGCCGCGCGCTGGTGTCGCGCGCGTGCATCGGTGCCTTCACCGATGAACTTGCGCGGCTCGTCGCGGGCGCGCCGCGCGCGACGCTCGTCGATGCGGATGCGGCACGCGCCTGTGCGACGGTTGCCGAAGCCGCCGTGCGCGCGGGTGGCCGTTCGATCAGCGGCGCACTCGAGCCCTGCGAGGGCCGTTCGATGCGGCCGATCGCGGTGCTCGACTGTCCCACCGAGTCCGAGCTCTTCCTGGGGCGACACTTCGGCCCCGCACTTGCGGTGCATGCGTTCGATGCGCTCGAGGAGGCGTTCGCGCTGCACGCGCTCGCAGGCCAGTACCTCGCGACGAGCATCTGGACGCGGCGGCCGCGCGCGGATCTCGCGGCGCGCGCACGCGCCTGCGGTTCGAGCCTCGTGCACTTCAATTCGGTGCTCCTTCCCTCGGCGCATCCCGCCGTCTCGCTCTCCGGACACGGACCGAGCGGATGGGGCGTCTCCCGCGGCGAGGCGGGCCTCGTGGCGCTGACGCGCGAGGTGACCGTGACGCGAACGAGCCGATTCATCGAGGTGCCCCGCGAGGAGCCTTCGGCGAAGGCGCAGTCGTTCCTCTCG
>JBEAQW010000085.1:0-5636 GCA_041163725.1 Planctomycetota bacterium | reverse complement strand
CAGGAGCATGCGGGTGCCCGAGGTGTGCTCGATCATCAGTACGAGCGAGTGGTCGTTGTCGCGGACCGATCGGAATCGGGCCGATGGCCAAAGCACCTCGGCCTTCATGAACGCACCGCATGTGAAGGCATCGCCTGTCTCGGCGGTGACGATCGGTACGCCCATGATCCGCACCGTGTCGAGGAACTCGCCGACGGCTTCCATCCGTCGCGCACTCGCGATGAAGGACGGATGGACGATCATCCTCTCGACGCGCGCGTAGCGCACGAGATCCGCGAGCGCGCTGAAGTGATCGAGGTTCGGGTGGGACACCACGAGCGTGTCGACGACGCCTCCCGCCTCGATGACCGCGGGAATCAGTGCGCGGGCGGCGACGCTGCCGAGCGAGCTCGATCCGCCGTCGTACACCATCACATGGTCGGGCGTGCGGATGATGTACGAAGACCCATCGCCGACCGCGAGCATGGTCGTCTCGAACCCGGGTTGCTCGCGCGTCGTCCGCTCGATCGCGATCCACGCGACGATCGACAGCATCAGAACGAGGCACGCACTTCGCAGCGCGCGACGGGGTGCGAGCACCCAACCGCATATCGCGACGAGCATCGACACGCAGGTCGTCGTGGACACCACGCCTGTCGCGATCGAGCCGGCACCCAGTTCGATCGCGCGATCGACGATCGCCATCTGCATCGTGGCGGGGATCCACACGATCGGACCGAATGGAGTCGCGAGCGCAGGCCAGATGGCGCCGATGATCGCCTTCGGATAGGCGATCGCGAGCGTGATGGTCGAGAGGGGTGCGCACGCAAAGGTCAGCAGCGCGCCCATGGGCTGGACCGTCCCGAAGTGAAGGAGCACGATGGGGACGCTGACGAGGAACGCAGCGACGCCTGCAGCAATGGCACGCGATGTGAACTCCGATGCGATCTGGATCGTGACCGGCCGTGGATCCCCGCCATGATCGCGTGGCATCCACGCGAGCCAACGCATGCGGATCGCGGGTGCGAGGTGCCGGAGCGCGAGCACGCACGCGAAGCTGAGCTGGAACCCCGCATTGGTCGCCTGCGAGGGATCCAGGCACAGCATCGTGATCGCCGCGATCGCGAGGATGGCGTCGCCGTTCCAGTCACGCGCGAAGGAAGCTCCGGTCGAACCGACGATCGCCATGAGCGCGGACCGGACCGCGCTCGAAGCGGGCGCCATGAGCCAGAGCGCCAGCAACGCCACGACGGCGACTGGTACCGCACGCATCCGCTCGGTTCGGATGAAGAGGCCCGCGATACACGCCGTCACCCATCCCAGCACCGCGAGGTTGAATCCACTGATCGCGAGGATGTGCGCGAGCCCGACCGCGCGGAAGCCCGCCTCGATCGGTCGATAGCCGGCCTCCGCGTCGCCCAGGACGAGTGCGACGAGCATCGCCCGCGCGGAGCCTGGTCCTTTCGAGTCGGGCACGCCGGCGAGCAGTCCTTCACGCAACCTCGCTCGAATGGTCTCGCGAAGGGATGCGATCGAGTCCGTGAACGGCGTGGGCGAGCGCCAGTGACTGACGGTCTCCACGAGCGCGGCCCCGTCGACCTGGATGGAACCGATGAGTCCGCGTGCCGCAGCGATCCGTCGGAAGTCGTACTCCCACGGAAGCGATGGTGCGCGTACAGGCGTGAATCTTCCGGTGATCCGGATGCGTTCACCGATACGCAAGTTCGTCTGGCCTTCGGCAAGCGTCATGCTCACCTCCGCATCAGGATCAGCCTCGATCCACCGATCGTCGTCGGTGCGGAATCGGAGCGCACGAAGCGTGCACCGCTGCTTCACAGGTTTGCCGAAGTGATGCGCGAGGAGGTCGGATCCGAACGCGGTCTCGATGAGTCCGCTCGCGATCGTTGCCTCGAGCACGACGATCGATCCAGCGGCGGTTCCATCCTCCGAGCCCGCGCTCGCGTCCGTCATGACGGAGATCGCCTGGGCAATCTGCTTCTCGTGTGCGATTCGTGCAGCGACGCCAACCGCGATCGCGGACGCACCGACGAGCGTGAGCGCCAGTGACCGAATCCAAGGCATGCGCTCCCGCGTCTCGCCACGCCAGATTGCCACGGGGATTGCCACGAGGAGCGCCACGAGCCCGATCAGACTCGTGACGATCAGTAGGCCGACGGTCCAACCACGCCCGCCGTCCCCTGCCCCGGAGTCGACGCCGATCGACACTCCGAACGCATCGAGAAATCTCTCCGTTCCACCGACTGCGCATCCGATCCAAAGTCCACCCGCGAGCATGCAGGTCGACCACGGAACCAGCGGCCGTGGATTGCACGCCCGCGCGAATGCACGGAGCGATGCACGCGCGTGCGCACGCTCTTCATCTCTCTCCCTGGATGCACTCATACCGATTCTCCCCCCTGTCATGGCCGGACTTCGAGCTGCCAACCACAAGCCCCAGACCTCTGCATCGCGCCGCAACGCCTTCGACTCACCGCTACCTCACATCTACCTCACCTCTATCCCGCCCCCACCCAGCCATGACCTCCCGGTGACGCGCGAAACCTACAGCCCCCGGACCGCGCGGCTCGGTTTCATGCTTTTGGTTTTCAGAGATTCCTACACGAAGCGCGCGCCAGCCTCAGCTTCCGCCCGACGACGCCCGCAGCGCCTCGAGCGTGCGCAGCGCGCGACCGTCATCCACCGCTGCACGCGCAACCCGCACACCGTCGTCGATCGAAGCAACGCTCCCCGCGACGAGAAGCGCCCCTGCTGCATTCACGAGCACCATGTCGCGTCTTGGGCCACGATCATCACCCGCGAGTACGCGCACGAACACCTCCTTTGCCTCCTCGAGCGATCCAGGCGCGAGCGTCAGTGGATCCGCGATCGCGAGCCCGAGCTTCGCGGGTTCGATCGTCCACTCCCGCACCTGTCCATCGCGGACTTCGGCGATATGCGTCGTCGCACCGATCGAGATCTCGTCGAGTCCATCGTCCGAGTGGAAGACGAGCGCATGCAGCGATCCGAGTCGCAGCAGCGCCTCCGCGATCGGTCGTACGAACTCCCGCGCGTACACACCCATCACCTGCCGCCGGGCTCCCGCGGGATTCGTCAGTGGACCAAGCAGGTTGAAGATCGTCGGCACCCCAAGCGCCTTGCGGACGGGCATCACATGCCGCGCCGCGGGATGATGATGGATCGCGAAGCAGAAGCAGATTCCGATCTCGTCGAGGCACCTCGCCTGCACCGCCGGCGTTGCATTCACATCGACGCCGAGCTTCTCCATCACCTCGGCGGAGCCACGACCGGTACGCGAACGGTTGCCATGCTTCGCGACCTTCGCACCTGCCGCCGCCGCGACGATCGCCGCCGCCGTCGACACATTGAACGACTTGGGCGCGCCGCCGGTGCCCGCGGTATCGACGATCCGATCCTGCTCGGTCCGGCACGGCACGCGCTCGACGCGCTCGCGCATGACGCGCGCGGCCCCGACGATCTCGTCGACCGTTGGAAGCCTCGTCGCGAGAAGCGCGAGCAACGCACCCATCTCGGCGTGGTGCGATTCACCCGATGCGATCTCCTCGAACGCCATCCTCGCCTCGGCCTCCGACAGCGTCTCGCCCCGGAGGAGCTTGCGCAGGAACGGCGTGAGTTCGCCCGGACGGCTCGGCTTCTCGAATTCGGATGGTCCCTGGTTCGGCATGTCGTCCCTATCGGCTCGAACGCGCAAGCCGCGCGAGTCGCGGTTCACGCGATCCACGATGAATGCCCGACCGGCACGCCGCATCCGGATGACCCACGACGCGGAACATGTACGATCCACGCATGCCCGTTGTCGGAACCATGCTCGCCGAGTCGGTCCTTCACACGCTCGATCCATTCGTGTTCGAGATCTCGCCCGGGGTCGGCCCGCGCTGGTACGGCCTTGCGTATCTCTCGGGATTCCTCGTCGGCTGGCTGATCCTCCGCTGGCTCGCGAACTCGGGCCGCATTCCGATGAATGCGCGGCAGGTCGGCGACCTGGTCACCAACTGCGTTCTCGGCGTCATCATCGGCGGACGACTCGGCCACTGCGTGTTCTACGAACCGCATCTCCTCGTGCAGTTCACGGGTGACTTCCCGTTCTGGGGACTCCTCGAGATTCACAAGGGGGGCATGGCGAGTCATGGCGGTGTGATCGGCGTGGCCATCGCGATCATCCTCTTCGCACGCCGTGAGAAGCTGCCGATCCTCGCGGTCGGCGATCCGGTCGCGTTCGTCGTGCCGTGGGGACTCATGTTCGGTCGCCTCGCGAACTGGGTGAACCACGAGCTTCCCGGACGGCTGCTCCCGGACGAGATGCAGTCGAACCCGCCCTGGTGGAGCGTGAAGTACCCGCATGATCTCGAGGCGATGGCGACCGTGCCGACGCAGTTGGAGTTCCTGCGCGATCTCGCGCCGGCGACGATGCGTTCGCCCGATCCCCGGTTCACGGAGTGGCTCGTGGCGACCGCGTACGACTCGGGCCACGCGATGCACGCACAGGTGGTCGAGGCGATCACGCCGGTCCTTCCCGCGTACTACCCCAACAACTTCGCGCAGGCGCTCACCGAAGGACCTGCACTACTCATACTCATGTCGGTCGCCTGGCTCGCACCCCGGCGTGCGGGCACGGTCGCTGCGGTGTTCCTCGCCGGATACGGCGTGCTTCGCTACTCGACCGAGCAGTTCCGCGAGGCGGACTCGCCGGTGATCGCGTTCGGATTCCTCACGCTTCCCATGCTGCTGTCGATCACGATGGTCGCGGCGGGTGGAGTGTTCCTCTTCCTCTCGCGGAAGTCGGAGCCGATCGGTGGACTGGTTTGGAAGCATCCGAAGTGAGCGAGTTGCATCCCCTGGCGTTCGAACTTGCCGCGATGCTCCGCGCGGCGCGCGCCACCGATTCGCCGGCGCAACGATCGACTGCGCGGCGGGTTGCGGTCACCCTACTCACCACACTCTTCGCGGCCACGGCACTTTCTGCCCATCAAGTCGCGACTTTCCCCCACAGCTCGGATCGTGATCCATTCCTCTCCCTACGCGGTGTGGTTTCACCGCGACAGGATCGGTTCACAAGAGAGGAGCTCAGGATGCGCGCAGTCCGCAACTCGGCGCTGGTAGTTGGTTCATCACTCGCAATAGCAGCCGGCGCATCCGCACAGGACGCGGTCCAGTGGCGCGTCGAGGATGGGGGGAATGGGCATTGGTATCAGGTGGACACGATGCAGTCCGTATGGACCGCGGCTCGGGTACGGGCATTGGCAGTTGGCGGTGATCTTGCGTCGTTCGAAACAGCCGAGGAGGCTGCATGGCTCTTTCCCTTGCTACCGATCGCCACCTATGGTTACCTGATTGGTGGTAGGCAGGATGTCGGAGCCGCGGCACCCGATCAGGGTTGGCGTTGGCTCACTGGAGCCGAGATCTCTCCAACACTGCTGATCGCCGACGATAACCCGTGCGGAGTATTCCCTGCCGGGGTTGAGGACGGACAGCAGGACTTCCTGCATCTCTACGACCCGACTTCACCGACTCCGTACGGAGATATCAACGACAGCGGAACGTGCACCTTGTTGTTGAGATCGATCATCGAGTGGTCCGCTGACTGCAACGCTGATGGCATCGTGGACTACGGCCAGATT
>JBEAQW010000084.1:0-2685 GCA_041163725.1 Planctomycetota bacterium | reverse complement strand
GAGCTCGGCAAGGAGTTCGCCATCAGCGCCAAGCGCCTCGGCTGCCGCGTGATCGCAGCGGATCGATACGGCGATGCGCCCGCCATGCAGGTCGCCGACGCCTTCGAGGTGTTCGACATGCTCGACGGAGCCGCGCTCGCGCGCTGCGTGAAGCGGCACCGCCCCGACTTCATCGTGCCCGAGATCGAGGCGATCCGCACGAGTCGGCTGCTCGAGCTCGAGAAGGCCGGCCACCGCGTGGTGCCGAGCGCGTTCGCCGCGCACATGACGATGAATCGCGATGCGATCCGCGACCTCGCCGCGAAGGAGCTCGGGCTGCGCACCGCGCGCTACGCGTACGCGTCGAGTGCGCAGGAGCTCTCCGACGCGATTCTCGCGAAGGGCGGGACGGGACTTCCGTGCGTGGTGAAGCCCACGATGAGTTCCTCGGGCAAGGGCCAGTCGGTCGTCCGCACGCGCGCCGACATCGCGCGCGCATGGAGGTACGCGATCGACAACATGCGCGGCGACCGCAAGCAGGTCATCGTCGAGGAGTTCATCGACTTCGACTACGAGATCACGCTGCTCACCGTGAAGGAGCGCGCCGCGCGCGGCGGAGGCGTGCAGTTCGTCGAGCCGATCGGACATCGCCAGGAACGCGGCGACTACCAGGAATCCTGGATGCCCTGCCCGATGAAGCCCACCGCCAAGCGAGCGGCGCGGCGTATGGCCGAGGCGATCGTCACGCGGCTCGCGGGACGCGACGGCGCGGGGATCTTCGGCGTCGAGTTCTTCGTGCGCGGCAACGAGGTGATCTTCAGCGAGCTCTCGCCGCGGCCCCACGACACGGGAATGGTCACGCTCCGCTCGCAGGATCTCTCCGAGTTCGACCTGCATCTGCGTGCGATCCTCGGCCTGCCGATTCCGGAGATCCGCTACAACGGGCCCACCGCGTCGGCGGTCGTCCTCGCCACCCGCGACTCGTCGAAGCCGCCGGTCTTCACGGGAGTGGAGAAGGCGTGCGCGGTACCCTCGGTCGAGGTGCGGCTCTTCGGCAAACCGACGACGCGGAAGTACCGCCGCATGGGCGTGGTGCTCGCGCACGGGCGCGACGCCGACGAGGCGCGGCGCATCGCAGTGCGCGCCGCGAAGTGCATCAGGGTTCGCTAGCCGAGCTTCGACCGCGCCCCCCCCAGCACGCGGATTCAGACTGGCTTGGCTTCAGACTGGCTTGCGGCGTGGATGCGGTGCGCGGTAGGTTTCGCGCGTCGCTTCGGGCTTCACGCCCTTCGGCACCGGAACGAGCCCTTCTTCCTGCACCGCCTTGCGGAAGATCTCGAAGTTCGTCTCGTCGAGCAGCCGCTGGATGGCCGCCTGCATCGACTTCAGGCGGTCGTGCATCGCGCAGGGAGCACCGATGCCGCAGACACCGCCGCCGAACGGACAGTTCGTGCTGGTGTCCTCGCGCTCGAAGAGGTCGTAGGCCTCGCGAAGCCGCAACAGGTGCGGCGCACGCGCGAGGGCGTACCCACCTCCGGGCCCGGGCGAGCCACTCACGAGGCCGGCCTGCGAGAGCGCGGAGAGGATCTTCGCGACCATCGCCCGCGGAAGCCCGCGCTGGTCCGCGATCTCGGCCGCCGAGAGGCGCGTGCGGCCGTTGTCCCAGACCTCCGCGAGGCGGCTGAGAGCGGCGATCGCTGTTTCCGTCTGCTTTCCGTACATACAGCCTCTCCGTGCGGGGTCCCCGGTCACGAGGTCCGCGTGATACCGCGAACTTCGGCGCGGACGACCGCACCGACCTCAAGTGATCCGGCGAACGCCCGAGTCGAGCGGGACGAGACGGGCATCCCGAATCTTTGACAAGTATATCCGCAAATCACGCAACCGCAACATTCCCGAAGGCGGTCGCCTTGGAGCCTCTCGGGGCCCCCCGCGAAGACCCCCGCGAAGACCCTCGCGAAGCCGCCCGCAAGTCCACGCCGGTCAGCGCTTCCGACGCCCGATCGGTCCACTCGGGAGTGAGGGGCCGCTCACCGGAACCAGGCACAGACCGACGAACGCATTCGCCTTCACAGCGGAACCCGAGCGGTACCGCCGATTGCGCGCCTCGGTCAGGATGTCCTGGATCTCGTCGATGCGTCGTCCGATCTCGGTCAACTCGTCGGGCGTGAGCGTCTCGCTGCGGAAGTCGGAGATGGCGCCGTCGAGCATGGATCCGTTGGTGGAGAGTTTGACACCCTCGAGAGCGATCGCGTGAAGCAGCTCGCTCGCCCGGGCCGCCGCCTTCTCGTCCCCGTCGAAGAAACCATCGGGCTCCTCGATGAACGCCGGCTTGTAGCGCACGGGTGCCGGGCCGCGGCTCTTACCGCCGGGGGCTCCATGGAGCTCGATCGCGAGCCCGGCCTTCACCAGGATGTCGAGATGGTAGTAGAGGCGCTGCGGCGTCGAACCGAACGCGCGTGCGAGCGCGCTGACCTCGACCTCGGGACATGCGCGGATCGATTCAAAGAGCCGAAACCGCATCGGCGACCGGAGCGCCGACCAGATCTGGTCGTCGGCGAGCGAGACCTTCGTCTGCCCCTTCATCGGACCATTCGTCTGCACATTCGTCTGCACATTCGTCCGCACAATCGTCCGCCCCTTCGATCGCCCGACCCCACCGTCAGAGGCGCGATGGCTTCGGCCGCTCCGCCCGCGCGAAAGACC
>JBEAQW010000083.1:0-17345 GCA_041163725.1 Planctomycetota bacterium | reverse complement strand
GGCCGCCCGTCGCATTCCATCTGCAGCACTCCGAGTTCCACGCGGACCTGAAGCACCTCCCTGCCGTCGCGCGCCGTCACCAGACGGACATTCACCCGCCCCGGTTCGAACGGGAAGTCGCCGAGGAGATGGGTCAGGTCACGCTCCATCACGGATTCTCAACCACTTCATCGGCCTTCCCAAACCGAAAGTTCGGTCCACTTCGCATCATCCAACCTGTTCAGCGGACTGTGGATGTGTATGCTTTCAAGCGTCGGCGGGGCCGAGCCGACCACCAGACGGAGGTAAGTGATCCGAAAGGTCAGTTCGCAGTGAGTTCCGCATCCGTGCGGGATGAACGGCGAGTGAGAGTCCCGCCCACAAGGAAGTAGGGCGTACGAGGGAGCAAGCGGATTCGAGGCGCATGATGCGCGGACGGATCTCGTTGCGTCGTGGCTTCGTCCGGTCATCCCCCGGCCGTCGACATCGCCGCAGCGGCTCGCTCGGAGAAAGGGTTCCCACTTCGCCCTCGTGCTGCGTCCGGGACGCGGATCGATTTGTTCGCTCTTCCGCCCGCGAGGTTCCCATGGGTCGTTCGTCACTCCAGTCAGACCTTCACCTCTACCTGAAGCAGATCAACGAGGTCCCCCTCCTGAACGCAGAGGAGGAGAAGGATCTCGGCTGGCGCATCATCAACGACAACGACTGCTCCGCGAAGGATCGCATGATCCGCGCGAACCTCCGGCTCGTCATCTCGATCTCGAAGAACTACGTCAACCGCGGCCTCTCGCTCGCGGACCTCATCGAGGAAGGCAACATCGGGCTCATCCGCGCCGTGGAGGGTTTCGACCCCGCGCAGGGCGCGCGTTTCTCGACCTACGCGTCGTGGTGGATCAAGCAGGCCATCAAGCGCACGCTCATCAACGCGGTGCAGCCGATCCACATTCCCGCGTACATGGTCGATCTGATCGCGCGCTGGAAGGAGGCGACGCGCCGGCTCGAGGAGAAGCTCGGCCGCCAGCCGACCGTCCAGGAGCTCGCCGACGACCTGAAGATCCCGGTGCGCAAGCTCCATGTCGTGCGCCGCGCCGTGCGCGCGTACAACGCCCCCAGCCAGTCGCCGTCGGGCGAGGCCGGCGAGGGCATCGAGCTGCACGAGCTCTTCGAGGACCACCGCAACGACAAGCCCGAGGAGTCGGTCACGCGGCGTGAGGAGTTCCGCCTCGTGCTGAAGCTCCTCGATGAGATCGACGAGCGCGATGCACGCGTCATCCGCCTGCGCTACGGCCTCGAGGGCAAGGAGCCGCTGACGCTGAAGCAGATCGGCCACGAGGTCGGACTCACGCGTGAGCGCGTGCGTCAGATCGAGGTCGAGGCGCTCCGCCGTCTCCAGCAGAAGATCTCCGACGACCGCCCGCTCCGGTTCCTGCGCCAGATGATGCAGGAGCAGACCGGCGACGACGGCCACACGCGCCCGCCGATGCGCAGCATCCAGCCGCGCCGACGCGACGCGAGGCTCGGCTGAGGAACCGGCGCACGCACGCGCGCCGCACGAACGATTGGAGAGAGATGAGCAACGCCCCGCGCACCCGCGGGGCGTTGCGACTTCATGCGGAAGACGCGCGCGCTCAGCCGAGGAACGGAATCTTCGTCACGACCGCGGGTGTCGTGCCCTTGCCCGCGAGATCGATCTCGAGCGCCGTGCCGTCCGCAGCGAGCGCGCTCGGCACATACGCCATGGCGATGCCACGATCGAGGCTCGGCGAGATGCATCCGCTCGTCACCTCACCGACCGCAGCGCCGCCGGAGAGGACCTGCATCCCCTGCCGCGGTGAACGCCGACCCTCGACGAACAGGCCGACGAGCCGACGGGCCGGGCCCTGCTCCTTGATCCGGCGCAGCGCTTCCTGGCCGATGAAGGTGCCCGTGCGCTCGTCGTCCGCGCCGCCGGTCATGCCCTTGTCGAACTTGATCGCGAACTCGAGCCCCGCCGACACCGGATCGATGTCCTCGGTGATCTCGTGGCCGTAGAGCGGCATGCCGGCCTCCATGCGCAGCGTGTCGCGTGCGCCGAGACCCACGGGCTTCACGACGCTCGTGTCGCCGCCCATGTCCTTCAGCACCATGCCGAGCGCGAGCTTCGCCATCCCCGAAGGCAGGATGACCTCGACGCCATCCTCGCCGGTGTAGCCGGTGCGCGACACGAGGAGCTTGATGACCACGAGGTTCTTCACCATGAAGCGGTACCGCTTCATCGTGGGGATCGTGCTCGACATCCTCGAGATCAGGTCCATCGCCTTCGGACCCTGGATCGCCACCATCGCGGTCGAGTCCGTCTCGTCCTCGAGGCGGAACGCGAAGTCTCCCTTGCGCTCCGCGAAGTGCGCGAGCAGCTTCTGGCGGTTCGAGGCGTTGCAGACCATGAGGTACTCGTCCTCGTCGACGCAGTAGACGAGCACATCGTCGCGGCAGCCTCCGCGGTCGTTGCAGATCAGCGAGTAGCGCACCATGCCGGGCTGCATGCCGAGGATCTGCCGCGTGCAGACATGGTCGAGGAACTTGCGCGCGTGACGGCCGCTGAAGCGGAGCCGTCCCATGTGCGAGACATCGAAGAAACCCGCCGAGGAGCGGCACCACCGGTGCTCGTCGATGATCGAGCCGTACGCGATCGGCATGTCGTAGCCGGCGAACTCGACCATTCTCGCGTGGTGCTCGAGGTGGAGGGCGTGGAAGGGAGTGCGCTTGAGGGCTTCGGTCGCGGTGGACATGGAGTCCAAGCGTACCTCCCCCGCCCGAACCCCGCCACAGCACGCGGAATCGTCCCCGAACCGCTATCCTGCGCCCCCGATGTCACGCGCCCGCAGACAAGCCGGTTCCCGCACGCGCGCCACAGGCGCGTGGATGCGCGGTGCGACGGTGCTGCTGCTCTCGACGGCGCTCGCCGCGCCCTCGCTCGCGCGCGTCCAGGACTCGATCGACGACGCGACCCTCTCCGACCGTCCGATCGCGCGCGTCGTGTTCGCCGGCCTCGAGCGCGTGCCCGAGCGCGAGGTGCTGAACAACATCCGCGTCGCGGCCGGCCAGCCGTTCGACGCGCGCGCCGTCCGAAGCGATGTCGCGACCCTCTACCGCCTCGGCCAGTTCGGCACGATCGAGGCGAAGGCGACCGTCCTTCCCGATGGCACGGTCGAGGTCGTCTTCACTTTCGCCGAACAGCCGATCGTGAAGGACATCCAGGTCGTCGGCAACAAGCTCATCTCCGACCAGGACCTGCGCAAGGCGATCCCCCTCTACGCGGGCGGCCCGCGCGACGACTTCCTGCTCGAGCAGGCGGTCACGCGCATCAAGCAGCTCTACCGCGAACGCGGCCACTACCTCGCGGAGGTCACCGCCGATGAATCGCGCCTGAAGGACACCGGCATCCTGATCCTCCGGATCGTCGAGGGCCCGCGCGTCAAGGTGAAGGAGATCGAGTTCACGGGGAACGAGCAGCTCCGCGACGGCGAGCTCGGCGGCGAGATCCGCACGCGCAAGGCCGTGCCGCTCTTCGCGAAGGGCGAACTCGACGAGGAGGTCCTCATCGACGATGTCGCCGCGCTCGACAAGTACTACAAGGAGCGCGGCTTCGTCGATGTCCGCGTCGACCGGCGTGTCGAGATCTCGGCCGATTCGCGCGAGGCGAAGGTCGTCTTCGTGATCTCCGAGGGGCCGCGCTACCGGCTGCGCTCGGTCGTGGTCGAGGGGCTCGGCGCCGAAGGTCCCAAGCCGCTCGGCGTGTTCACGCCCGAGCAGATCAACGATCTCCTCTACATCCATCCCGGCGACATCTACTCGCGCCTCAAGATCGACAAGTCGATCGCGAGCGTGCGCGACAGCTACCTGCTGCTCGGGCACATCGATGTCAGCATCACCGACCGAACCGTGCGCGTCGGCCCGCAGGCCGAGGTCGACCTCCTGCTCGAGATCCGCGAGGGGCCGCGCACCGTCGCGGGCCTCGTGAACATCCAGGGCAACTTCCTGACGAAGGACAAGGTCGTCCGCCGGCTCGTCCGCATGCAGCCCGGCCGCGTGCTCGATGGCCGCGAACTCCAGCGGTCCGAGGACCGCGTGCGCGCGACGCGCCTCTTCAACGATGTGCGCATCACCGTGCAGCGTCCGCGCCCGGAGGACCAGGACGCGCTCGACACCGAACCCGCGCCCGCACCGGCCGGCGAGGAGTCGCCCGATCCGATCGCCGCCGCGCGCACCGCCATCGTGCGCAGCGAGGTCCGCGACATCCTCGTCGAGGTCAAGGAGAGCAACACGGGCAGCGTGAACTTCGGCGTCGGACTCGGCACCGACTCGGGCGTCTTCGGCGAGTTCAGCGTGAACCAGCGCAACTTCGACATCGCCGACACGCCGGAGTCGATCGACGAGCTGCTCGCGGCGCGCGCATTCCGCGGCGCAGGCCAGCAGTTCTCGATGGCGATCGCGCCCGGCAACGAGGTCTCGACGCTGTCCTTCGACCTGCTCGAGCCGCACCTCTTCGAGACCGACTACTCGCTGCGCGGATCGCCCTCGTACCGCGTGCGCCTCTACCCCGACTACGACGAGACGCGCGCGACCCTGCCGCTGACGCTCTCGCGGAGGCTCGGCGACTTCTGGACAATCGGCGCCACGGTGTCGTACAGCTGGGTCGAGCTGTCGAACTTCGAGCCCGACACCGCGCTCGAGGTCTACGAGGACCGCGGTCCCAACACCTATCTCGCGACGGGCTTCTTCGTGAAGCGCGCCGATGTCGACCGCATGATGCGGCCGAGCCGCGGATCGAACACCGAGTTCAGCGCCACGCAGTACACGGGCCTCGATGGGCAGGAGCCCTTCACGGTGCTCCGCGCCGGCTACACGCAGTTCTTCACCGTGAGCGAGGATCTCGTCGGGAACCGCACCACGCTGAAGATCGGAAACGATCTCGCCTACATCATCGGCGACGATGTTCCGACCTACGAGCGCCTCTACCTCGGCGGCCGGAACTTCCGCGGCTTCGAGTACCGCACCATCAGCCCGAAGTCGCAGGCCGCGCTCGATCCGACGCTGCCGGCCCCGAACGACCCGATCGGCGGCAACTGGCTCTTCTTCGCCGGCGCGCAGCTCGAGCATCCCTTCGTGAAGGACTCGCTTTCGGGCGTCGTGTTCGTCGACTCCGGTACCGTCAGCGACGAGGTCACGCTGAACGACTACCGCCTCTCGGTGGGCTTCGGCATCCGCCTGTACATCCCGGCGTTCGGCCCGGCACCGCTCGCGTTCGACTTCGGAATCCCCATCCTGAAGGAGGATTCCGACGAGACGCAGGTATTCAGCTTCTCCGCCGAGATCCCCTTCTGACCGCGGGGCGCCCCGTGCGCCGCGCATGCAGCCCGACCCGCCGCGGAATCCGCACGCGCCTCGCCCGATCCGTACAATCGTCGCTCCTGGTCCGATCGGCGCCCGCGCGCCGGCGCTCCATCGAAGAGACCGCCATGACCCGACCGAATCTTCTCGTCCTCTCGATCGCCGCAGCCCTCGTCGGCGCCGCCTATCTCTCCGGCTCCGCGACCGCGCTGCGACCGTCCATCGCCCCCGCTCCCCCGACCTCCGTCGGCGTGGTGAACCTCGACGCGCTCTTCGACCGGCTCGACGAGGCTGCCGAGTGGGATGTCAAGCTCCGGAACCTCGAGGCGGGCGTCGGAGCCGAGCTGCAGAGCCGCAGGGCCGAGCTCGAGGCCCTCGGCCGCGAGATCGAGACGATGGCCGAAGGGCCGGCGAAGGATGGAAAGATCGACGACCTCCGCCTCATGCGTCTCCGCATCGAGCAGTGGACCGGCATGAAGGAACTCGAGCTCGACCGCGAGCGGAGCCTGAAGTGGCAGTCGCTCTACCGCGCCATCCGCGAGGGTGCGGCGAAGCTCTCCGAGAACGAGGGCTACCAGCTCATCCTCGTCGACGACTCCAAGATCGAGATCAAGACCCAGCGCGGGCGCGAGGCGCCCCCGCTCGAGACGCAGGCCCAGGGACAGATCGCCGCGCTCCGCGTGCTGCACGCCGCGCGCGTCGTCGATGTCACCGAGAAGCTGCGCGTCCAGATCAACAACGCGCGCGCCGCGGCGCCCGCGGGCAACCGCTGACCCGACCCGAAACCGGATCCACACGATGCAGGAATCAAACCGTTCACCCCGCTTCCTCCGACTCGAGCTCGTGCTCCTGGCGGCGTTCGCCGTGATCGCCACGGCCACGCTCCTCCGCCCGACCGCCGATGACGCGCAGCCATCGCGCGTCGCCACCGTCGATCTCGAGAAGGTCTTCAACTCGCTCGACCGCTACACCGACGAGCAGGCGCGCGTGAAGACCGCGAGCGAGACGCTCGAGACGCAGGTGAAGACCGCAGAGGCGAGCGTGCGCGAACTGCAGAGCGATCTCGACAGCTTCCGCGACGGCTCGAAGGAGCAGCAGGACGCGATCGCCCGGCTGCAGGCTGCGATCGGCGAGCTGCGCGCCGTGCAGCAGTTCGTGGGCGCCAAGCTCGAGCTCGAGAAGGCGCGCGCCCTGCGCGACACCTACACCGCGATCAAGGATGGCGTCCGCCGCTTCGCGGAGCAGAACGGATACGACTACATCCTCCTCGACGATTCGGTCGTCGAGATGGACCCGGCCAACGCCACGCGGACGATGCAGCAGATCTCGGCACGCCGGTTCCTCTACACGAGCCCCAAGCGGGATGTCACGGACCAGCTGATCGCCATGATGAACTCCGAGTGGAAGCAGCAGCGTGACGCCTCGGGGAAGAAGGATGGCTGAGCCCGACGGCACCAGTCCCGCATCGGGAGGCGACGGGGGCCGGACGGTCGAGGCGCTCGCCGCGCTCGTAGGCGCCACGCTCGAGCTCCCCGCCGGATTCGACGCCTCGATCGAGATCGAGTCGCTCGAGATGGTCGATCGCGCGGGCCCGCGCTCGCTCACCTTCGTCGGCGGCGGCAAGTACGCCGGGCTTCTCGCTCGGAGCAAGGCCATCGCGGCGGTCGTGACCGCGGGCGTCGAGCTCGACGAGATGGCGCGCAACCGCGCCATCCTCCGCGTGCCGAACGCCGACCACGCGATGATCGCGATCCTCGAGCGTTTCTCACCGCCTGTCGACGCCCCCGCCACCGGCATCGATCCTTCCGCCCACATCCACGCCGACGCGATCATCGCCCCCGACGCGTGCATCGGCGCCTCGGTGACCGTCGGCGCGGGCGCACGGATCGGCGCGCGCACGGTGCTGCACGACGGCGTGCGGATCTACGCCGACGCGGTCGTCGGCTCCGACTGCGTTCTCCATTCGAACGCCGTCGTGCGCGAACGCTGCGTCGTCGGCGACCGCGTCATCCTCGCATCGGGCGTCGTGCTCGGAACCGATGGATTCGGCTACCGGCCCAGCCCCGACGGCCGTGGCATCGCGAAGATCCCCCACATCGGCAATGTCGTCATCGAGGACGATGTCGAGATCGGCGCGAATACCTGCGTCGACCGCGGCAAGTTCGGTGCGACGCGCGTCGGCATGGGCACCAAGATCGACAATCTCTGCCAGATCGGCCACAACGTCCAGATCGGCCGCTTCGTGGTCATGAGCGGCATGACGGGGGTCGCGGGAAGCACCACGATCGGCGACGGATGCCGGATCGGCGGCGGCTGCGGCATCGCCGACCACCTCGCGATCGGCCGTGGCGTGTCGCTCGCGGCCAGATCGGGAGTTATGAGCGACATCCCCGATGGCGAGACCTGGGGCGGGATTCCAGCCCAGGAAATGCGATTGGCTTTGCGGGAGATTGCGCTGATCCGTAAACTCCCCGAGTGGCATCGCCAGTTGAAGCACTTTCTCGAGGCGCCCAAGACCCCGTGAATCCGGGCGCCCTCTCCGCCGCGCCCGGGCGCTCGCCGCAGGGTGACGCGACCGGACTCGCCGCGGCGCCGCGCCAGCGGACGCTCGCGCGCCCCGTCACGATCCGCGGCAAGGGCCTGATGCTCGGCGCCGATGCAACGGTGACGATCCAGCCGGCCGCGCCCCACAGCGGCGTCGCGTTCGTGCGCACCGACCTCAATCCGCCCGTGCGCATCCCCGCGACCGCCGACCATGTCGCGCCGCGCCCCCGTCGAACGACCCTCAAGTCGGGCGATGTCACGATCGATACCGTCGAGCATTGCCTCTCCGCGATCGCGGGCCTCCGCATCGACAACGCGACGATCGAGATCAACGGTCCGGAACTTCCCTGCGGCGATGGCTCGTCGGCGCTCTTCGCCGAGCCGATCCTCGAGGCAGGCATCGTCGAGCAGGATGCGCCCCGCAAGGTGTTCAAGATCCGCGAGCCGATCGTGATCGAGGAGCCCGAGGGAATGATCGCGGCGATGCCCTACGACGCCGAGGGCATGCGGGTCGTCTACGACCTCGACTACGGGCAGCGCGGACACCGGATCCGCCACCAGACCTTCTCCTACAACGTCGCCGAAGGCAACTACATCGTCGACATCGCTCCCGCGCGAACCTACAGCCTGCGCGAGGAAGCCGAGGCACTGCAGGCGGCCGGCCTGTGCAAGCACCTCACCCCGCGCGACATCCTCGTGATCGGCGACGACGGCAATCCGATCGACAACGCCTACCGCTTCGACGACGAACCCGTCCGGCACAAGGTGCTCGATGTGATCGGCGATCTCTCGCTGATCGGCGCCCCGATCCAGGGCCGCATCCTCGCCGTCCGCTCGGGCCACGGCCTCAACCGCAAGCTTGCGCTGCGCATCCGCGAGCAGATGCTCGCGGCCGACCTGCGCCGGACCGTCGTCGACGGCAAGGTCATGGACATCCGCGCGATCCAGAAGCTGATGCCGCACCGGTATCCGATGCTTCTCGTCGACCGCGTGGTCGAGGTCGACGGGGCCAAGCGCGCCGTCGGCATCAAGAATGTCACCATCAACGAGCCCTTCTTCCAGGGCCACTATCCGGGCACTCCGATCATGCCGGGCGTCCTGCTCGTCGAGGCGATGGCCCAGCTCGGCGGCCTGCTTCTCGCGAATGTGCTCGAACACACGGGCAAGATCGCGATCCTCCTCTCGATCGACCGCGTGAAGCTGCGCAAGCCCGTCGTGCCGGGCGACCAGGTCGTGCTCGAAGCCGAGAACATCCGCGCCACCGCACGCACCGGCCATCTGAAGTGCCGCGCCTCGGTCGGCGACAAGATCGCGGCCGAAGCCGAGCTGCGCTTCATGATGGTCGACCCGGACATCGAGTGACCTCGCCCCGACGCCCTTCCCGTTCCCTGAACCGATCCCTCGCGCATGGCCAGCATCCACCCAACCGCCGTCATCGACCGCACCGCGGAAATCGCGGATGACGCCGTCGTCGGTCCGTGGTGCGTGATCGGGCCGAAGGTGACGGTCGGACCGCGATCGATCCTCCGCAACCATGTCGTGATCGAGAGCCACACGCGCCTCGGCAGCGACAATGTGCTCTATCCGTTCGCGTCGATCGGCGGCACGCCGCAGGACAGGAAGTACCGCGGCGAGGAGACCTGGTGCGAGCTCGGCGACCGCAACCACATCCGCGAGCAGGTCACGATCCACCGCGGCACCGCGGTCGGTGGCGGCTGCACGCGGATCGGCAGCGGCAATCTGCTCATGGTCGGCGCGCATGTCGCCCACGACTGCCAGCTCGGTGACGACATCACGATCGCGAACGCCGTGCTCTTCGCAGGGCATGTCCGGATCGGCGACGGCGCGACGATCGGCGGAAACGCCGCCTTCCACCACTTCGTCACCATCGGCACCTGCGCGCTCGTGGGCGGACTCGCGCGCGTCGCGAAGGATGTCCCCCCCTACATGATCGCCGAGGGTTCGCCGGCGCGTGTCCGCGGACACAACCACATCCAGATGGCACGCCGCGGCATGTCCGAGGCGGCGATCGACGCCGTCCGCACCGCGTACCGTCGGCTGTTCTGCGAGGCGGGCGCGGCCATGACCACGCGGCTCGAAGAACTGCGCGCGGAGTACCCCGACATCCCACAGGTGCACGAACTCTGCGACGCACTCGTCGCGAGCGCCAACGGCGTGCACGGTCGCGCGTACGAGGCACTTCGCCCGGACGACAAGCGCTCGGTGCCGAAGATGTGGCAGCCGCAGAACGCGACAGAGCCGGCGACCCCGACCATCGGCCCCTGATGCGCGTGTCCGCGGGGTGCATCCGCCCCGAGGCGCCCCGGGAACCGTCCTCGAACCATCCTCAGGCCGCCGCCCGCGCCCCATTCTCGGGCCTCCTCATTCTCTCGGCACGGATCGTACGAATCGCTCAATCGTCCCCCGTGGAAGGCCGATAGCACCGTGCCTGCGCACGCCGCGCCGGCGAAGGAGTCTCCATGCGAATCCTGCTCGACGACCGCGAAACCCCTCTTCAGGCGGACACCATCGCCGTGGCGCTTCGGGAGGCCGCAGCACTCGTCGAGCGCGACGGCCGAATGATCGTCGAGGTCGAGGTCGACGGCGTCGCCTGGGCCGAGGAGGACCTCGCGAGCGCAGAGCACACCGCCCGCTCCGCCGCCGAGATCCGGCTCGCGACCGCGCATCCGGCGGAACTCCTGCGCGACACCTTCATGCATGCGACCGAAGCGATCCTCAACGCCGAGGAGATCCAGCGCAACGCCGCGAAGCTCCTCCAGGCGAACCAGCAGGGTGAGGGACTCTCACGCCTGCTCGAAGCGCTGGCGATCTGGGGCTCGGTGCAGACCGCCGTCTCGCGCGGACTCGAGCTCGGCATCGTCACGCGCGAAGCGCTGAAGGACCGGGGCGTCGACCTCGACGGCGCGGTCGCGGCGCTCGATGGACAGCTGCGTTCGCTCCGCGACGCCATGCAATCGCAGGACCCCACTGCGATCTCCGACTGCCTCATGTACGAATTCCCCCCGATCGCGCGCCGGTTCGCGGAGACGCTTGCGTCCATCGCCACCGTCCTTGCGAACAGTGTCCCGTCCACGCGCGCGAACGAGAGCGACAAGTGAGTTCCCCGATGGCCACCGTGAAGAGCACATCCGTCAACAGCCTGATGACCAAGGCGCAGCAGGCGCTCTCGAGGAACCACTGGTTCGAAGCCGAGAGGCTCTGCCAGCGTGCCCTCGACATGGCGCGCACCGACGGCGACTTCAACCTGATGGCGCGGATCGTCCTGCCGCTCCAGGAGGCGCGTCGCCAGCGCATGCAGATCGCGTTCGACTCGAAGAAGATCGTGATCGTCGACGAACCCGTGAGCGAGGAGCGCAAGCTCGAGGCGAAGTGCTACATCGTCCAGCCGCCGCTCGTCGGTGCGGACGCGCGGCGCATGCGGCTCGCCGCGCTCGAGCGCGAGATTCCCGCCGTGGTCCTCTGCCGCGAACCCCGCACCCAGCTCGGCCTGTGCCCGATCGTCGCGATCGGACAGGTCACGGTCCGCACGCGCATCGATCCACCGAAGAAGTGGGATAAGCCGGACCTCGCCTGGTTCATCGAGGCCACCGAGCAACTCGGAGATGCCGCGATCGAGAACCTCGAACCGTCGTCCGAGCCCTCGCGCATCGTCGACGCCCTGCTCGAGCGGCTCGACGCCGTGCCCGATCACGAGAAGCTCCACCAGATGCTCGCCGAGGCATGCAAGGAAGCCGCCCGTCACTACGGCGACGGCGAGGCACCTGCGCGCGTGATGGCGAAGCCGCGCGCCGCACAGGCGAACGCGCCAGCCGAAGTCGAGAGCGAGGATGGGGAGGAGTGAGCGCTCCGCGCGCCCGACAACCCGTCACGCACGCCAGTCGAGCGATTCCTGCAGCGAGTTGAAGTTCTCGCAGCCGGATGCCGTGACAGCCACCATGTCCTCGATGCGGACGCCGCCGATGCCCAGGGCATAGAGCCCGGGTTCGACCGTCAGCACATCGCCCGCGACGAGGTCCGGCCCCTTGGCCGCGAGGAGCGGCGGCTCGTGCACATCGAGCCCGATGCCGTGCCCGGTGCCGTGCGAGATCACCGCGACCCCCTGCTCGGCGGGTTGTCCCGCCCGATACCCGTGGCGCGCGAGCGCCGCGAGCGTCGCCTGGTGCACCGACTCGCCCGTCACGCCCGGGCGAACCGCGGCGATCGCATCGCGCTTCGCCTCGACGACCGCCGCGTGCATGCGCGCGACGATGTCGGGCACCTCGCCATGCACGACCGTGCGGGTCATGTCGCCGTTGTAGAGGCTCTTCCGATTGCGCGGAAAGATGTCGACGATCACGGGCTCGCCCGTGCGGATCGCTCCGTGCCCATGGTCGTGGCAATCCGCGCCCTGCGCGCCCGAGGCGACGATCGACTCCGGATTCTCGTATCCCGCGGAAAGCAGGTGGATATCGATGATCGAGCGCAGCCGCTCCGAGGTCAGCGGCGCGCCGTCGTGGAACAGCGTCCCGTCGGCCTGCGCCGAGGCACGCGCGACGGTCTCGCACGCGAGCTGCATCGCACGCTCGGTCGCGCGCTGCGCCTCGCGCAGCCAGGCGAGCTCCTGCTCGTCCTTCGAACGGCGCTCGAGCACGCCCATCTCGGTGTCGCACTCGACCTCGATGCCCGCCGCGCGGATGAAGTGCGCGAAGATCAGCGGCAGGGTTCGATCGGCGCGCACCGACCTCACGCCGCGCGCAACCAGACACTGCGCGACCGACTGGGCGGTCGCGGTCTCGCGGTCTCCCGAGAGTCCGCCCGTCGGCTCGAAGTCCGCGGGGCAGTGCACACGGTCGGCTCGCGCATGTCGCCGGGCACGCTCCATCTCGATGTCCCGGATGATGAGCAGGCGCTCCGTGCCTCCGGGGACGGCGGGAAGCTCGATCAATGCGGCGGGATCGCCGACCTTGAATCGGATCGCACGGTAGAGGCTGAGATTGGTCGCGGGAACACCCGCCATCACGGACGCGGTCGTCGGCTGCATCGGGGCAGTCTACGGATTCGCCTGCACGATCGTCGGCTGATCGGGATGCTCGCCAAGCCAGTGCACGCGTCCGTCCTGCTCGTCCACGAGCGCACCGACGATGCGAAGCCGGCCGTCCCGGATACCCGTCGGAAGCGCCGCGCTCGTCATGAGCAGATGTCGCATGACGACGAGGCAGCGGCGCTCGATCTCGCGGAAGCCGATCTCGGATGAACTCGAGAGCCGCTTGAGTCGCGCGAGCACCACCACGAGCGAACAGCCCAGCGACGCCACCGAGCTGTCGACCATGCGGGCGAGTTCCTCTTCGCTCGGCACGAGCACCTCGAAACGCCCCGAACGGAGGCTCCCCGAGCCCGGTTCAAGGACGAGGGACTGGACCTGCTCGGCGGAGACATCGAAGAGGTCGCTGAGTGCTCCATGCAGCCGCTCGAGCTCGACCACGAGCGCAAAGGGCTTCGTCGACCGCGGCGCGATGCGCTGAGAGATCGAGGGCTCGCGGCCTTCGGCTCGCCGACTCACATGGCGCTGGTTGCCAGCGATCAGCGCGGCGAGCGAAGCGGTTGGGTCAAACGGGGTCAGCATGATTCCACAAACTCCGGGGACGACCGGAGATGATCCATCTTGCATCGGATTGGCGCTTGTGCGGAGGGGGCATTTACCCCATATCGAAGGGAACGGCCGTCCGCCGCCCCCGTGCTCGTCCGACCCTTCGCGGTGCCACGGGCCGAGGCTCACGAACGCGTCAGTTTCCGATATCGCATGCGATGAGGCTGCAGAGCCTCCTCGCCAAGGCGCTTGCGGCGCTCCTCCTCGTAACTCGTCCAGTTTCCGTTGTGGAAATGAATGCGCGCGTCGCCTTCGAAGGCGATGATGTGCGTCGCAAGGCGATCGAGGAACCAGCGGTCGTGGCTGATGATCACCGCGGTGCCCGCGAAGTTCTCCAGAGCTTCCTCGAGTCCGCGCATCACGTTCACATCGAGGTCGTTCGTCGGCTCGTCGAGCAGGATGACATTCGCATGGCTCTTGAGAAGCCGCGCGAGATGCACGCGGTTGCGCTCACCGCCCGACAGCGTGTCGACGCTCTTCTGCTGGTCGACCCCGCTGAAGCCGAACCGCGCGACATAGGCGCGGCTGTTGACCTTGGCGTTCCCCAGCCGGATCTCCTCGCTGCCTTCCGAAATGGCCTCCCAGACATTCTTCCCCGACGGCAGCGAGTCGCGCGTCTGCTCGACATAGGCGAGCTTGACGGTGTCGCCGACCTTGAACGAACCTGCATCGGGCTGCTCGAGCCCCACGATCATCTTGAAGAGCGTGGTCTTGCCCGCGCCGTTCGGACCGATGATGCCGACGATGGCACCCGGCGGGATCGAGAACTCGACATTGTCGAGAAGCACCGAGTCGCCGAAGCTCTTCGTGAGGCCCTTGGCCTCGATCACGAGGTTTCCGAGGCGCGGCCCCGGCGGGATGTAGATCTCGATCTCCTTCGCACGCTTCTCCTGGTCCTCGTTCAGGAGCCTCTCGTATGCGGCGACGCGGGCCTTCGACTTCGCCTGGCGGCCCTTCGGGTTCTGGCGCACCCACTCGAGCTCGCGCGCGAGTGTCTTCTGCCGCACGGATTCCTGCTTCTCCTCGACGGCGAGCCGCTTGTGCTTCTGCTCGAGCCAGCCGGTGTAGTTGCCCTTGTAGGGGATGCCGACGCCGCGGTCGAGTTCGAGGATCCAGCCCGCGACATTGTCGAGGAAGTAGCGATCGTGGGTCACGGCGATGACCGTGCCCGGATAGCGCGCGAGATGCTGCTCGAGCCAGTAGACGCTCTCGGGATCGAGGTGGTTGGTCGGCTCGTCGAGCAGAAGGACATCGGGCTTCGACAGAAGCAGCCGGCACAGCGCCACGCGGCGCCGCTCGCCGCCGGAGAGCTTGTCGCAGGTCGCCTCCGCGGGCGGGCAGCGGAGCGCGTCCATCGCCATCTCGAGCTGGCTGTCGAGCGTCCACGCGTCGATCGCATCGAGCTTCTCCTGAAGATCGCCCACGCGGTTGAGCGTCTTCTCCATGTCATCGGGGGTGATGTCGGGATCGCAGAGCTTCTCGTTCAGGCGGTCGAACTCCTCGAGGAGCTTCGTCACCTCGGCGGCGCCCTCGCGCACGACCTCGCCGACGGTGCGCGTCTCGTGCTTGAGCGGCTCCTGCTCGAGGTAGCCGACGCGGAAGCCAGGCGCCATCTCGACCTTGCCCTCGAACTCCTTGTCGACGCCCGCGATGATCTTGAGGAGCGTCGACTTGCCGGCGCCATTCAGACCGAGGACGCCGATCTTGGCGCCGTAGAAGTAGGACAGGTAGATGTCCTTGAGGATCGGCTTGCCGTTGATCGTCTTGGAGACGCCGAGCATCGAGTAGATGACGCGCTGCGTGTCGGTGGAGTTGTTGCTCATGGAGTCGCCGCTGCCCTTCCGTTCGGAACTTTCGGTGAGGGAGGAATCCTACGGAGCCGACGCGTGGTTTTGCGCGGTTTTGCGGGGTTCCCGCCCGACCCGATCGACCGCTTGCCTTTCATCGCGTCCCTTGGTACGCTTACAACCTGCGGGGTAGAGCAGTTGGTAGCTCGTCGGGCTCATAACCCGGAGGTCGCAGGTTCAAGTCCTGTCCCCGCTACTTACCGAAGAACCCCGGCCGTCTGGCCGGGGTTCTTCGCTTTCAGCCGTTGGTGGTGCGGGGACGCGGAACCGAGGCTTGCATCGTTTCGGGAGGGCAGTCGGTGCGCCTGAGGCGCACCGTCGGATCTCGCATCTCGAGCCCCGGGCTGGGGTGATGGGTCCGACCTCACTTCCGCCGTGAAGTCCGGGCGCTTCCCTCGATCGGTGACGATTCCGGAAGCCGCACGAGCCTGCCCTTCCGCTTCACGATGTTCTTGTAGTCCCACTGGATCGTCCGCGCCTTGCCGCACCAGCGCGCCAGATCCGTCGGGTTCACTTGCCGCGGATCGGTGAAGCGGCACTCCGCGGCCTTGAAGGACCCCTCCGGCGACAGCCCGTCCTCATCGAACGACTGGCCGCTCCAGAACAGCAGCCTGATGCATTCCTTGAGCTTGCTGTAGCCGGCGACCGGATTCCCCTCGATGAACCAGACGGGATGCGCATGCCAGACGCGGCACTCCGCGTCGGGAAGGTACGACGAGAGTTGCTTCGCGAGGCTCTCGCCGATCGCACGCCACTCTCCGTCGAGTCGATCGTTGTAGGTGCGGATGTCGGGGTGGACTTTCATGTGGCACTGCGTGCGACGGTCGCTCCGGCGGATGCGTGGCTCGACGGAGATGCCGCCTTTCTCAAACGCGATTCTACGGCGCGCCGCGGGAGGATCGTCGCATCGGGAGTGCCGTCCTTCCGTCGGATGCACTTCACCCGGGTCCGCGTCGCGACGCCGACAGGCCGTGGATATGCTGCGGAATCACCTCGCGCCGCGTACACGCGAGCCTCGCACGACGACGATGCCGAAGGAACCACCCGACTTCGACTGCCGGAGCGTGCGCCAGGTGCTGCGCCTTCGGCTGAAGGACTGGCTTTGGCCGCTGGCCCTCGGGGTGGCGATTGCGGTTCCCCTGCTCGGACGAACGGACGGCCCCTACCGGATCGGTTCGCCCACCTACTACATCCAGACCCTCGGGCCGCTCGTCTGGCTGGGCGCGATCATGTTCGCAGGCGTGCGCTGGGCCTGGGTCGGGCGCATGCGTCCGCGATGCGGAGCTTCATGCGCGCGATGCGGATACTCGCTGGACGGGCTCGACGGGCGGGATCCGCGGACGCCGTGTCCGGAATGCGGAGCGCACGGCGGTGTGCGCGAGGTGGCCACGGTGTGGTCGTACGCCCGCCAGTCGTTTGCGGGACTCACCCTCGTGCGAGCGCTGATCGACTTGCCCCTGCTGATCGCGCTCCTCTTTCCGCTTTGGATCTTGGTCGCGCTTGCACTGATGCTCCTCGGCGTGATCGACGATTGATGTGCTGCGCGCGAACTCGCGCCTGATCGCATCGGACGACTCGATCCGCACCGCGGCCGCGGCGGAATCGCGGTCGTCGCGCTCGAGCTCCGCGACGCGCCGCCGCTGTACGGCGATCGGCTGACACGGAGCGAGGAAGTGGGACAGGCCCCCACGCCGGAGCGCCCGATGAGGAGCGCGCGTTCCGGGAACCCTGCCGCGATCGGCGGTGACATCGCGTCGAAACTCGCCGCTTGGACGGCGATCGAGGGTCGATCGGGAACCGAGCGCTCGAATCCCGCAAAATCCATGCTATCTTTCAATCGGTCGTTCAACCTGAGGGCTCTCGTGGGAGCCGGGAACGAGCGGCCCACACTGAGAGGATCGTTCGATGCACGCTTCCAGCACCCACTCCATGCTTCGTCCGCTCGCCGCGTTCACGGC
>JBEAQW010000082.1:0-18934 GCA_041163725.1 Planctomycetota bacterium | reverse complement strand
CTGGGCATCGCGTTCTTCGCGGCGGCGATCTACACCGCGGTGCGCGAGAAGGAGGAGTTCGCGAGGGCGATCGACGCGCTGCGCGACCCGCCGCCGCTCGCGGTGGCGCTCGTGCTCGCATCGGTCGCGGTCGGCGCGTTCCTCACCGGCACGCTCTTCCACATCCTGATGCGCCGCTTCGGCAGGGTCCCGTTCTGGGAGATGCAGGCGCTGATCGCCGCGACGGCGTTCGTGAACTACCTGCCGCTCAAGCCGGGATTCGTGGGTCGCGTCGCGTACCACAGGCTGCGTCACGGCGTGCGCGCGGCGCAGACGGTGCGGACGATCATCGAGGCGATCGCGCTGAGCGGCACCGTCGCGAGCATGTTCCTGCTCGGCGTGGTGACGCTCCGCGCAGCGGGCATGCCCGGCGAATGGGCGCTGCTCGCACCCGCGCTCGTCGCCGTGGGCGTGCGCATGACGCGGTTCCGCACGCTCGCGCTTGCGCTGCTGGTGCGGCAGGCCGATCTCGCGCTGTGGACGCTGCGCTACTGGGCGGTCTTCCAGCTCGTCGGCGCCCCGATCGACCTCGAGACCGCGATCGTGCTCGGCAGCGTGAGCGTGATCGCGACGCTCCTCCCGATCGTGTCGAACGGTCTCGGCATCCGCGAGTGGGTGATCGGGCTGCTCGCGCCGCTCATCTCGCATGAACCCGTCTCGACGAGCCAGGCGATCGTGGCGGAACTCGTGCACCGCGTCGCGGAGATCACGGTGATGACGCCGCTCGGCATCACGGCGATCCTCGCACTCGTGCGGCACAACCGGCGCCGGGCGCTTGCGGACGCGCACGCGGACGCACCCGCCACCGACCCATCGGCCGAAGCGGCGCGCGATCCGTCGAAGGGCTAGCGACCCGACTCGGCGCGCTGTCGCGCATGGCTCTGCACGCCCGCACGCGTCTTCAGGTTGTCGAGGACATTCATGAAGTTGATGTACGCGTCGTAGGGCGAGTCGTACGGCGAGAAGTACTTGTGGACATCGCCGTCCGACCAGTACTTCGTGCACATGTAGTAGAGGTGGTCGCTCGTCGTGAGCTTGCGCCAGTCCTCGAGGATGTACGGGTCGCCCGCGGCGTGCCGCTCCTTCACGGGTCCCTCGAGCGCGTAGAGCTCGGCGGCCGCGCCGTCCTGGATGGGATTGCCGAGCCACGCCGAGAGGTCGCGCTCGCTGTCGGCCCACGAGATCCAGTCCTTCACGTCGTATTCGCCCACGGGGCCGTAGCAGTCGAGCAGCTGGCTCGGCGTGAGGAAGTCGTTATGGCCATGGTTCGTGTCGTACACGGCGGCCGGAAGCGCGTCGAGGAACTCGAAGATGCCCGTGTCGGCCCACTGGTGCTCGCCGAAGGTCTCGTAGTCCATGAACAGGTTGCAGCAGAAGCCGTCGCCGTTGATCTGGTTCACCCAGCCGGCGAACTTCTCGGCGGAGAGCGGCCATTCCTTCCAACCGCGGTTCGAGAATCGGAATGCGATGTCGTCGGAGAGCCGGTAGTTCTTGAGAAGCAGCTTCACGGGGCGGTCGTCGAGCGGTCCGTCGCCCGGCGGCACATAGACGTAGTTCGGCGAGCGGAAGCCGAGGAGGCGGTCGACGCCTTCGCAGATGATCGCCTTGTGCTGCCCGCGCCGCGCGATGTGTTCGGCGAGCGCGTTCGAGTAGATGAGCTCGGTGTTGCGGAAGATGCGCGGCGTGACGCCGAAGACCTCCTGCATGCGGCGCTGGTGCCGGTCGACCTGCTCGTCGAACTCGTGGCGCGAGAAGAGGAAGGAGAGCGAGTGGTGGCTGGTCTCGCCGACGAGCTCGCACGCACCGGTGTCGACGAGCTCCCTCAGCGTGTCGACCACATCGGGCGCCCACATCTGCAGCTGCTCGAGCGCGGTGCCCGTGATCGAGTACGCGCAGCGGAAGCGGCGGTCGTGCCGCTTCACGAGATCGAGCATCTTCCGCGTCGCGGGGCGATAGCACTTGTCCGCCACCTTGCGCATGATGCGCTCGTTGGCGTCGTTGTCGAAGTAGAACGGGTCCTTCGAGAACACCGAGTAGCGACGCAGGCGGAAGGGCTGGTGCAGCTCGAAGTAGAAGCAGACGCTTGCCATGCGCGCAGCGTAGCGGTTCCGAGTTCAGACGCCGTAGTACGACCGATACCACTCGACGAAGCGGGCGACGCCCGTCTCGACCGTCGTCGTGGGGCGGTAACCCGTGTCGGACTCGAGCGCGGACACATCGGCCATGGTGTCGGGAACATCTCCCGGTTGCAGCGGGAGAAGGTTCATGGTCGCCTTGCGGCCCGTGCAGCGCTCGATCGCGGCGATGTAGTCGAGGAGCTCGACCGGCCGCGAGTTGCCGATGTTGTAGACGCGCCACGGCGCGCTCGAGGAGCCGGGATCGGGCTGCGCGGGATCGAACGCGGGGTTCGGCGCCGCAGGCCGGTCGAGGGTGCGGATGATGCCCTCGACGATGTCGTCGACATAGGTGAAGTCGCGGCGGTGCCTTCCGTGGTTGAACACATCGATGGGCCTGCCCTCGATGATGTTCCGCGTGAAGAGGAAGAGCGCCATGTCGGGGCGGCCCCAGGGGCCGTACACCGTGAAGAAGCGCAGGCCCGTGGTCGGCAGGCCGAACAGGTTCGAGTAGGTGTGCGCGAAGAGTTCGTTCGCCTTCTTGCTCGCGGCGTAGAGCGAGAGGGGGTGGTCGACCGAATCGTTCACCGAGAAGGGGAGCTTCGCGTTGCCGCCGTAGACCGAGCTCGAGCTCGCGTAGACGAGGTGCGCGCAGCCGCCGTGGCGTTCGTGCACGGCGCGGCATCCCTCGAGGATGTTCTGGAAGCCGACGATGTTCGCATGGACGTACGCGTGCGGGTTCGTGATCGAGTAGCGCACGCCCGCCTGCGCGGCGAGATGGACGACGCGCGGGAACCGGTGTTCGGCGAACAGCGACTCCATGCCCGGGCGGTCGGCGACATCCATGCGCGTGAACGAGAAGCCCTCGCGGGGGGTCAGGCGGGCGAGGCGCGCCTCCTTCAGCGTCGGGTCGTAGTAGTCGTTGAGGTCGTCGAGCCCCACCACGCGCTCGCCGCGGTCGAGCAGCCGGTGCGCGACATGCGAGCCGATGAAGCCGGCCGCGCCGGTGACGAGCACGGGTCCCTTCGCGCCTTCATCCGCAGCGGCGTTCTGTGCGGTCGTCCGGTTCATCGCGTCGTTCGTCGAGTCGTTCATCGATTCGTCCATCGGGGCGCGGATCGTAGCGTCCTCAGCGCACCGACAGCGCGGGCGTCCGCGTAAGTGCGGCGCGCGCGGCGCGGATCACGCGCTCGACGGCGCGATCGTCCATCGAGGAACCGCTCGGAAGGCAGATTCCCCGAGCGAAGAGCCGCTCGCCGACGGGGCGTGCGCCGGACTCGTGCGCGAACATGCGCGCACCCGCGAAGAGCGGCTGCATGTGCATGGGCTTCCACGCGGGACGCGCCTCGATGCGCGCCGCGGCGAGCGCGGCCAGCAGCGCGTCGCGCGTGCAGCCCGCGCGCGTCGGATCGATGGTGAACACGCTCAGCCAGCGCGTGCCGCTGCTCCATTGCGGCTCCGGCATCGGCTCGACGCCCGGAAGATCGGCGAACGCCTCGGCGTAGCGCGCGAAGATCTCGCGGCGACGCAGCACCCGCGCGGCGAGCGAGCGCAGCTGGCCGCGGCCGACGCCCGCGGAGAGGTTCGAGAGCCGGTAGTTGAATCCCGTGACGGAGTGCTCGTAGTGCGGCGCGGGGTCGCGCGCCTGCGTCGCAAGGAAGCGGCTGCGCGCGATCATCTGCGCATGACGCGAGACGAGCATGCCGCCGCCCGATGTCGTGATGATCTTGTTGCCGTTGAAGCTGAACGCCGCGAGCTCGCCGAAGGTCCCGCACGCGCGTCCATGCGCGATCGCGCCGAGCGCCTCGGCCGCATCCTCGAGGATCGGCACGCCCGCGCCCGCGCAGATCGGCTCGATCCGCGCGTAGTCGCAGCCTTGTCCGTAGAGATCGACGGTGATGCAGGCGCGTGGCGTGCGGCCCTCGCGGCGAAGCCCCTCGAGCGCGCGCGCGAGGGCGTCGGGCGACATGTTCCAGCTCTCCGGCTCGCTGTCGATGAACACCGGCTCCGCACCGAGGTAGCGGATCGGATTCGCGGTTGCGACGAAGGTGAAGTCGGAGCAGAGCACGAGGTCGCCCGGCTGGACGCCGAGGGCGATGAGCCCGAGGTGGATCGCCGCGGTGCCCGAGCAGGTCGCGCAGGCCTCGAGCGAGTCACCGAGTGCGTCGCACATGTCGCGTTCGAAGGCGTCGACATTGGGGCCGAGCGGCGCGATCCAGTTCGTGCGGAACGCCTCGTCGACGAAGCGCCGCTCCTCGCCGGTGAGATGCGGCGGGGAGAGGAGGATGGGGTCTTCGTTCGGTTCGTGCGTCATGCGTCGCGTCGCGGTCCGCCCGGGAGAATCCGCGGACAGGTCGTTTCTATCGGCAATTCCCGCCCGACGCGTGCATCGGACCGGGGCTAGTACGACCAGCGGTCGCGCCAGGACTCGAACATGAGCAGGTTCCACGCCTCGTATCCGTTGGAGCCCATGCGGGGGTCGAGCGTGCGGCTCCAGATGGCGCGCACCGCGTCCGCATCGAGGTAGCCCGCCTGGCGGAGCCGCGCGGGATCGAGCAGGTCCTCCGCCCAGCCGCGCAGCGGTCCGCGCAGCCATTCGGCGAGCGGCACGCCGAAGCCCATCTTCGGCCGCTCGAACAGGCTGCGTGGCACGCGGCGCTCGAGTACGCGCCGGAGGATCCACTTGCGTTCACCGCCGCGGATCTTCATCGAGAGCGGTAGCGAGAACGCGAGCTCCGCGAGGTCCGGGTCGAGCAGCGGCTCGCGCGCCTCGAGCGAGTGCGCCATGCTCGCGCGGTCGACCTTCACGAGGATGTCGTCGACGAGATAGCTCGCGATGTCGGCCTGCATCATGCGCAGCTCGAGCGGGAGTTCGCCGGCGAGTTCGGCGGGATCGGTCAGCGCGGTCGCGGGTGCGTGGCCGCCGAGGACGATCGAGGGCGCGTCGTCGATGATCGCGACGAGGCGGAGGTAGATCGACCACGGGTCGTCGTCGCGGAGGAGTCGCGCGAGCTTGTGCGCGCGGTCGCCCGCGCGGTCGAAGCCGAGGCGCGAGGGCATGAGCCGCGCGAGCGATGCGCCGATGCGGTTCGCCGCGGAGCGCGGAGTCGCGCGCAGGATCGCAGCGGCGGCGGCGCGCATCGCGGGCGGTAGTCGCCGCGTGCGTGCGGCGACCTCGCGCGTCCATGAATAGCGGTAGTAGCCGCCGAAGAGTTCGTCGCCGCCGTCGCCCGAGAGCGAGACGGTCACGGCGCGGCGCGCGATGCCGCTCACGAGCAGCGTCGGCATCTGCGAGCTGTCCGCGAAGGGCTCGTCCCAGATCCGCGCGAGGTCGGGCACCGTCGCGCGCGCCTGCTCGGGCGAGATGTAGACCTCGGTGTGGTCGGTGCCGAGATGCGACGCGATCGCGCGCGCGTACGGCGCCTCGTCGAACTCGGGTTGACCGAATCCGATGGTGAAGGTCCGTACGGGCCGAGCGCTCTGCGCCTGCATCGCCGCGACCACCGCGCTCGAGTCGATGCCGCCCGAGAGGAACGCGCCGACCGGAACGTCGGCCACCATGCGCAGCGCGACGCTCCTCATGAGGGCACGGTCGACGGCGTCGATCGCCTCCTCCTCGCCGCCCGCGAACGGCTGCGCGGCGCCACGCCGCGCGAGGTCGCGCGAGTGCCACCAGCAGCGCTCCTCGACCGTGCGCGCCGCGAGATCGATGCGCAGGAGATGGCCGGGTCGCAGCTTGCGCGCCTCGGGATGGATCGAGAGCGGCCCCGGGATGTAGCCGTGCCGCATGTAGAGCGTGAGTGCGCCGCGATCGATCGAGCCGCGCCACTCGCGTACCGCGCGAAGCGAGGAGAGCTCGCTCGCGAAGACGAGTGCGTGGTCGGCGCCGATCGCGAAGTCGCCCGCGGGCACGGCGCGTCCATGCGTGCATCCGTAGTGGAGAGGCTTCACGCCGAAGCGGTCCCGCACGATCCACGCGGTGCGTGCGACGCGATCGACGACCGCGAACGCGAACATGCCGTTGAAGCGCGCGAGCGACGCCTCGACACCATCCGCCTCGAACGCCGCGAGCATGGCTTCCGTGTCGGAGTGGCCGCGGAACGACGCGCCCTGCGCGGCGAGTCCGTCACGCAGCTCGCCGTGGTTGTAGACCTCGCCGTTGAAGGCGATCTCGTATCGCCCGCTCGCCGAGCGCATCGGCTGGTGACCCGCGGGCGAGAGGTCGAGGATCGCGAGCCGGCGGAACGCGAGGCCGACGCGGAGCGACGGATCGAACGACACTCCGGCGTCGTCGGGGCCGCGGTGCACGATGCAGCGGGCCATCGCCTCGAGCGTGGCCTCGGGCTGCTCCACGCAGCGCGACGGGTCGATGATGCCGGCGAAGCCGCACATGGCGTGAGGGTATCAGAGGCCGTTTCCGCCGAGCGCGTCGAGGATCGCCGCGTTGACGGCGTGCGCGTCGAACTTCGCGGCGAGCGCGCGCGACGCATCGCCCATGCGCGCACGCAGCGCCGGATCGCGCGCGAGCGCGAGGCAGGCGGCGGCGAGCGCACGCGCATCGCGCGGCGGCACGAGCAGTCCGTTGTCGCCGTCGACGACCGTCTCGCGGCAACCGGGTGCGTCGGTGGTCACGACGGGACGCCCCGTGGCGAGCGCCTCGAGCGTGCTCTTCGGCGTGCCCTCGCGGTAGGACGGCAGCACGAACACGCTGCACGCGGCGAGTTCGGGCCGTATGTCGTCGAGTCGACCGGCATACTCGACCACGCCCTCGCGCAGCCAGGCGTCGAGTTCATGCCGCGCGATCGCGGCGGGATTCGCATCGATCCAGCCGGCGATGCGGAAGCGGCACGCGGGCATCTCCGCGCGGACGATCCTCGCGGCCTCGACGAACTCGCGCACACCCTTGTCCCCGAGCAGGCGCGCGACCATCAGGAACACCGGAGGTCCTCCGGGCGCGGAGACCTGCGGGAAGCGCGCGAGGTCGACGCCCGAGCCGGCGGACATGCGCACGGCGGTCCCTTCCGGAAGCAGTCCGCGCGCCTCGAACTCGCGCCGGTCGTCGGCGTTCTGGAAGAACACGGTCGTGGTATCACGCATGGCGCGTCGGTAGAGGCGCGCGGCGACCGCGCGCAGCACCCGTGCGCGCAGGGACTGCGAGATGAATGCGTACCCGAGGCCCGTCACCATCGCGACGCGATGCGGCACGCCTGCGGCACGCGCCGCCGGAATCGCGTGAAAGACCGGCTTCGGATTCGCGGCGAACACGCCATCCGGCCTCAGCCGCCCGAAGAGCGCGCGGAAGTACGCCCGTGCCGCGCGTTCACGCAGTGGATTCACGCCGGTCCGGTCGATCGGCGAGAACTCGCACGACGCGCCGAGCGCCTCGATCTCCGCTGCAACGACCGCGGGATCCCGCTCGACGGGCGTCGGCGTCGAGACCGTGACGCGGTGGCCGCGCGCGACGAGATCGCGGATGAGCGCACCGCGGAAGGCGAGCACGTTGTCGCCGATGCCGTTCACGAGGACGAGATGGCGCGGTGCGCGCTCCATGCGGGCAATGTACGCGTGATCGCGGAAGCGGCGGAGAAGCGGGGCGCTCGTCGGCTAGGGACGCTCGATGCCCGCCGCCATCCCGGCCGGAGCCGGTGGAAGCGCGGTCGCGAACCGTCGCCGTCCCTTGCCGCTGCGCTCGCCCACGACCTCGCGGTAGAGCTGCGCATAGCGCGCCGCGACCGACTCGATCGCGTAGTGGCTGCGGATGCGCGCGCGTGCCTGTTCGCCGAGAAGCATGCGCTCGGTCGCACCGAGGCGCGCGATCGCCACGATCTCGTCGGCGAGCCTGTCGGCATCGCCGCACGGAACGACGCGCCCGGCCTCGCCGATCACATCGGCGGTATCGCCCGAATCGGTTCCGATCACGGCGAGTCCGCACGCCATGCCCTCGCCGACGGCGTTCGGGCATCCTTCGGTCGCGCTTGACGAGACGAGCAGATCGAGGCCCGCCATCACGCGCGGGATATCGACGCGCTGCCCGAGTAGGTGCAGCCGACCGCGAAGCGGACCGCGCGCCGCGGCCGTGCAGCGCTCGTGCGAGTCGGTTCCGTGGCCGACGCAGACGAAGCGGAGCCGGGGCTGCCGCGCCGCGGCGATCTCGGCCGCGCGGAAGAAGAGCGCATGGTCCTTGCTCGGATGCACGCGCGCGACGATCCCCACGAGGATGTCACCCGCATCGGCACCGACCTCCGCGCGGAACGACGCGCGCGCATCGGGATCGGGACGGAAGCTCGACACCTCGAATCCGTTCGGAATCACGAGGCTTCGACGGTTCACATAGCCGATCTGCGCGTGCTGCTCGCGGCTGACGCGCGAGTTGTTCACGAGCGCATCGGCGTGCGGCGCGAGCACGCGGCCCGAGCGGATCACGGCCTGGGTGAGATAGCGCTCGCGGGAGATGTCGTAGAGCGACTGCCGGATGTTCCAGACGATGCCCGTGCGGCGCGGCAGCCACGGCCGCGCGAGGCTCGCGGCGATGTTCGAGTGGTACATCCACGACTGGACGAGGTCGGGACGCGCGTCGCGCAGGATCGTGACGAGCCGCCGCAGCGCGCGCGGGCTCACTTCCCCGCGGCGCAGGTCGAGGCTCTGCACCTCGATGCCCATGTCCCGCACGACCTCGATGAGCGCGCCATCGTTCACCAGTGTCACCACGGTCGGCTCGAACTCCGATCGGTCGAGCGCGCGCAGCAGCTTGAGGAGCATCTGCTCGGCGCCGCCGACTGCGAGGGTGGTGATGAAATGGATGACTCGCACGCGTGAATGTCCCGGATACAGGCGTCCGCCCGCAGGGGGCGGATGGTACGCATCCGCGCGCGGCGACTCAATGCCCAGAGCGCCGTTCACGCAGCCAGAGCTCGAGAATCAGCATCGGCCACATCCGATAGATCGAGAACTGCGCCGGATCGCGTTGTTCCTGGACGAACCGATCGAGCGCCGCACCGTCGAGATGGTCGCGCAGCGCCGCATCGCGTCCCAGGCACTCGTCCGCGATCCGAAGAAGCTGCTCCTGCGACCAGCACTTCGCCGGAAGTCCGAATCCCATCTTCCGCCGCTCCATCCACTCGCGGGGCAGATACTCCATCGCGAGTTCCTTCAGGATCCGCTTGGTTCCATCGGGTTCGCGCCAGAGCATCGCATCGGGAAGCGTCGCCGCGAACGCGCCGAGCTCGCGGTCGAGCAGCGGGCAGCGCACCTCGAGCGAGCACTGCATGCTCATGCGATCGACCTTCGCAAGCACCGCGCCGGGCATGTAGGTCCATGCGTCGAGCGCACGCATGCGCTGAAGCGGCGTGCGGCGCTCGTCGCGCAGCATCCAGGCCCAGTGCGCAAGTTCGGCGGCCGCGCGCGGCGGCAGGGGCGTGCCGAGGAGCTCGGCCACGCGCTCGGGCTGGAACATCAGCCAGCGCGGCGAGAGGTAGCGGCGCGCGACGCCTCCGTCGTCGCCGCGCATGCGTGCGACGAGACGGCCGACCCATCCGGCGCCCGATTCCGCCGCCGCCGTCTCGGCGAGCGTGTCGCGGTAGCGTCCATAGCCGCCGAAGAGCTCGTCGCCCCCGTCGCCCGACAGCGCGACGGTGACGAAGCGGCGCGTGAAGCGCGAGAGCAGCAGCGTCGGCAGGCACGACGAGTCGCCGTTCGGCTCGTCGAGCCGCGCGGCGATCTCGGGAAGCATGGCCATCGCGTCGGGCGAGAGCACCTCGTCCCGGTGGTTCGTGCCGAGCATGCGCGCCGTCTCCCGCGCGAAGAGATGCTCGGTCGACTGCGGATCGTCGAATCCGATCGAGAAGGTCTCGACCTTCCTGCCGAAGTCGCGCGCCATCACCGCGACGACGAGCGAGCTGTCCACGCCGCCCGACAGGAACGCGCCCAGCGGCACATCGCTCTCCAGCCGCTTCTCGACGGCGCGTCGCACCAGCCGGCGCAGCTCGTTCCTCGCGGCGGTCTCGTCGAGATCCGTCTCCCGCGCGCGATCGGGGTCGAACACCGGGAATCCCTGCGTGGTCCAGCCGCTGCCGTCGGCCTTGATCGCCACGGCGTCGCCGGGATCGAGCTTCACCACGCTCTCGTAGATCGCGAACTCGGTGGGGATGTACTGGACGAGGAGATACGCGGCGATCGCGTCGCGCGAGATGGTGCGGTCGAGGAACGGCAGCTGCTCGAGTGCGCGCAGCTCGCTTGCGAACGCGATGAAGCCCTCGCCCTCCGCGATGTAGAGCGGCTTCTTCCCGAAGTAGTCGCGCGCGAGGATCAGCGTGCGTTCGCGCGCGTTCCAGGCGGCGAGCGCGAACATGCCGTCGAGCCGCCCGATGCGCGTGAGATCCGCGTCCTCGAGCAGGTGGCAGATCACCTCGGTGTCGCTGCGCGAGCGGAACACGTGCCCCTCGGCCTCGAGCTCCGCGCGCAGCTCGTGGTGGTTGTAGATCTCGCCGTTGAAGACGACCTGCACCGAGCCATCCTCGTTCGCCATCGGCTGCCGGCCCTCGGGCCGCAGGTCGATGATCGACAGCCGTCGGTGGGCGAGCGCCACGAGTCCGTCGTCGGACACCCAGGTTGCGCCGTCATCCGGGCCGCGGTGCACCATCGCGTCGCGCATCGCGGTCGCGAGGCGGCCGATCTCCTCGCGTCCCACGCCGCGTCCCGTGTCGATGATGCCCGCGATTCCGCACATGGATCCCGCCTACCTCGCGCGGCGAGGATAGCAGGATCGCACTCCGCCCCGCGCCGCCGAAGCGTGGCGGGTGCACATGAAATCCCGTACCCTTGAATGCATGCCCGCGACTTCCGGCACGGCCGCGCATACCCAGGATTCGGACGCGAAGGGAACCGAGGAGTCCCTGCGGTTCGGCTTCGGCCGCAACTGGTCGGACTTCATCGCCCAGCACTTCTCCGACGCGCGCGTCGAGTCGAGCCGCGTGCACCTGCTCAAGGCGCTGCGCCTCGGATCGCTCGAGGGGCTGTCGTTCCTCGACATCGGCTGCGGAAGCGGTCTCCACTCGCTTGCGGCGCTGCGGGCGGGCGCCGCGAGCGTCAACGGCTTCGACTACGATCCCGATTCGGTGGCGACGAGCCTGAAGGTGCGCGACATGACGGTCGGCGCCGCGGCGCCATGGACCGTCGAGCAGGGCTCCGTCCTCGATGCCGCGCGCATGGAGCGGCTCGGGAAGGCCGACATCGTCTACTCGTGGGGCGTGCTCCATCACACGGGCGACATGTGGACGGCGATGGACAACGCGGTCATCGCACGCAAGCCCGACGGCGTCGTCTACATCGCCCTCTACTCGAGCGACCAGTATGTCGAGCCGCCCGCCGCGCACTGGGTGCGCATCAAGCGCGCGTACAACGAGTGCGGCGCGTTCGGCAAGCGCATGATGGAGTGGCGTCACGCGCTGGGCCTCTTCCGCATCGGGCTCCGCGAGCGGAAGTCGCCGTGGACCGTGATGCGCGAGGCGGGCGTGCGCGGCATGGACTTCTGGACCGACATCCGCGACTGGCTCGGCGGATGGCCGATCGAATTCGCGTCCTACGCGGAGGTCGAGGCGTGGGGCGCGCGGCACGGACTCGCGATCGTGAACGCGATCGTGGGCGAGGGCTGCACCGAGTACATCCTCGCCGATCCCGCGCGCAATGCGAAGTGGGCCGCCGAGGAGACGCGCCGGCTCGCCGCGCGGCGTCCGCTGCCCGCGCCCTTCACGCGCGGCGAGGGGCACTCCTGGGTCTCGTACATTCCCGAACTCGCCGGCAAGGGCGACGAGACGCTCGTTCCGCGAGGCTCGACGCTCATGCTCTACGACGGTGACCGGCCGTTCGGCCTGCCGCACTTCATGCACGCACACATCGCGCGCTTCGGCGCGGGGCGCTTCGCGCACTGGCGCGACCATGTGCTCTTCTCGACGCCCGATGGCAGCGATCCGAACGCCGATCCGTCGCGCTACTCGTTCGTCGCAGACTACTGAGGCCCGATGGCCACGCTCGCGCCGCTCCTCCGATCGATCCTCTCGCAGAACCGCGAACTCGTGGGCGAACTCGCGCGCCGCGAGGTCGTCGAGCGCTACGCGGGCACCGCGCTCGGCAGCGTGTGGGCGGTCGTGACGCCACTCCTCACCATGGGGATCTATGTCGGGCTGTTCGGCTTCGTCTTTCCGACGCGCTTCGGCACCGAAGGGTCGCCCTGGCTCGGTGCGGCGCTGATTCTCTCCGGGCTCGTGCCGTGGATCGCGGTCGCCGACTGCGCGACGCGCGCGCCGGGGCTGCTGCTCTCGCATCGCGCGCTCGTGCGGCAGGTGGTGTTCCCGATCGAGGTGCTGCCCGCGAAGTCCGCGCTCGCATGCCTCGTGCCGCAGACGGTCGGCACCGTCGTCGGTCTCGTGATCGCGCTGATCGCGGCCGGGCCGTCGCCGATGCTCGCGCTGCTTCCGCTCCTCTGGCTGGTGCAGTTCGCGTTGATGCTCGGACTGATGCTCCTGCTCGCCACGCTCGGCGTCTGGCTGCGCGACCTGCGCGAGGTGGTCTCGTTCCTCGCGAACCTCGGCCTGTACATCGCGCCGATCCTGCTGTTGCCGCAGGTGATCGATGCGCTGCCGCGCGCGGCGGCGTGGGCGATCGCCGCCAACCCGTTCAGCCACATGGTGTGGTGCTTCCACGACGCGGTCGTGCACCAGCGCTTCGCGCACCCGTGGTCATGGCTCGTCTTCCCCGTGTTCGCGTTCGGTGCGCTCGGGCTCGGCGCGCGGCTCTTCACGCGGCTGAAGCCCGCGATGGGGGAGGCGCTGTGAACGACGCGCGTCCCGCGCTCCGCATCGAGGGCGTCTCGAAGACCTTCGAGATCTACGCGTCGCCCATGCAGATGCTGCTCGAGCTCGTCGGCTTCGGCACGCGGCACGAGCGGTTCGCCGCACTCACCGACATCTCGCTCGAGATCGGACGCGGCGAGGTGGTGGGAATCGTCGGCCGCAACGGCGCGGGCAAGTCGACGCTCCTCAAGATCGTCGCGGGCACGCTCGCGGCCGACGCGGGGTCGGTCGAGGTCGATGGCCGCATGTCGGCGATCCTCGAGCTCGGCACCGGCTTCCATCCCGACTACACGGGCCGCGACAACATCGTGATGGGCGGACTCTGCCTCGGCATGACGCGACGCGAGATCCTCGCGAAGCAGGACGAGGTGGCCGCGTTCAGCGAGCTCGGCGAGTTCCTCGACCGGCCGTTCCGCACCTACTCGAGCGGCATGCAGGCGCGGCTCTGCTTCTCGACCGCGCTCGCATGCGAGCCGTCGATCCTCGTCGTCGACGAGGCGCTCTCGGTCGGCGATGTGCGCTTCCAGCGCAAGTGCTTCGCGCACTTCGAGAAGATGCGCGCGCGCGGCACGACCATCCTCCTCGTGTCGCACGACATGAACGCCGTCGCGCAGATCTGCGACCGCGCGGTCTGGCTCGAGCGCGGACGCGTGGTCGGCATCGGATCCGCGAAGGAGATCTCCGAGAACTACCTGCGCGCGATGCTCGCGGGGCAGGGCGAGCAGATCGCGCAGCGCGCGGCGACGCTCGGGGGCGACATCGATCCGGGCATGCGCTACGGCTCGGGTGCCGCGGTCATCGAGTCGGTCGAGGTCGTGGACGCGTCGGGCGCACCGACCGAGCTCCTGCGTCCGCGCCACCGCTACACGCTGCGCGCCGCGGTGCGCGCGGTGCAGCCGCTCGCCGACCTCCATGTCGGCTTCGCGCTGCGCACCGTGCGCGGCGTCGAGGTGTTCTCGGTGAATCCGCGCCCCCAGCGCGTCGAGCCCGTGCGGCTCGAGCCCGGCGAGCGCACCGTCGCCGAGGTTGCGTTCACGAACCACCTCGCGCCCGGCGACTACTTCCTCACCGTGGGCGCCTGGGGACTCGGCGAGGACGCGCACCACGACCGCCGCGTCGATGTGCTGCAGCTCCATGTCGCGGGCGATGTCGGCGCACTCCCGCAGTCGCTCGTCGACCTCGAGGCCGAATACCGCTTCACCGACGGAGGCGCGAACCGGTGAGCCGCGCGGCCCGACGCATCGTCCTCCATGTCGGCCTGCCCAAGACGGGCACGACCTCGCTGCAGAAGTCGGTGTTTCCGGCGCTTCCCGGCGTCGCCTACCTCGGCAAGCGGATCCCCGGCTACGGCTTCGCCACGCGCGAGCTCGGCGACGCGGTCGCCGCCGTGATCTCGTCCGACAGCGCGTTCGGGGATCCCGCGCCCGCACTGCGCGCCGCGGTCGACGCGGCGTGCGACCGCTCCGGCGATTCGACCATCGTGCTGTCCACCGAGTCGTTCGCCCATCCGTCCGCGTGCGACCTCGGCCTCGTCGCCGATCGCCTCGCGCGCGCGGTTCCCGAAGCACACATCCTCATCACGCTCCGTGCGCAGCAGGAGCTCGCGCTCAGCTGGTACCGCTCGCACGGTCGCTTCGCGCAGTACCTCTTCACGCACAAGCGCGAGAGCGAGCGCATCCCCGCGCATCTCCCGCAGCGGCAGTGGTGGGACCTCGTGTCCCGCGAGCCGCGCGCCGGCCTGCTCGCCATGCTCGACTTCGACGCGATCGCCTCGTGCTACGCCGATCGCTTCGGCGGCCGCGTGACGCTGCTGCCGCTCGAGCTGCTCGCGCGCGATCCGGCGTCGTACGAGATGAGGCTCGGCGCCGCGCTTGCGGTCGATCCGGCCGCATGCGCGCCGCTCCTCGACGCGCCGCGGGAGAACCCCGGCCTCTCCGCGCGCGAAGTGCGTGCGTCGCGCTGGCTCTCGCGGCTCGGATGCGGCACCGATTTCCTCGAGCATCGCGAGGGCAGCGCGTGGCGCCGATGGCTCGCGCAGGGCCCGCGCGCCGATGCGCGCCTCGACGAGGGCATCGCCGACGCGCTCCGCGCGCGATTCGCGCAGGGAAACACCCGCGTCGCCACGCGCGCGGGTCTCGACCTCGGCGCGCTCGGATACTTCACGGCGTGATACCCTCTCGGCGTGACCGCCGCAGAATCCGCCAGCATGCCGTCCGCGCTTCCCCGCAATCCGCACTTCGACGACAAGCGCGTCGTCTGGAGCGACGAGTACTCGGGCGTTTACGCCCCCGTCGCCTACGACGAGCAGTTCGACGACCAGTGGCGCCTCTTCCTCGACCGCGAGACGGGCTTCTGCGACCACACCGGCGTCGAGACGAGCGACGAGTACATCGACGACCGCATCGCCGAACTGACCGGTGTGCGCGATGTGCTCTGGCGACGGAAGTGGGGCGCGCTCGCGCCGCTCATCGGCCGCATCTCGGGCCGCACCGCCCGTGCGGAGCGGCGTGGCATCGGCGGGCGCCTGTGGCTCGAGCCGAAGTTCGCGCTCGACTTCTTCGAGGGCAGGCGTTGCCTCGATGCCGGCTGCGGCGCGGGACGATGGACCAAGACGCTCCGGTCGCTCGGCGCGACCGTGAAGTCGATCGATGTCTCGCGCCACGGCCTCGAGTCGACGCGTCGCTTCAACGACGATGTCGAGCGCTGCAGCCTCTTCGAGATTCCGTCGCGCCCCGCGCTCGCGTGCGCGTTCGACTTCACGCTCTGCTGGGGCGTCGTCATGTGCACGCACGATCCGCGCGCGGCGTTCGACGCCGTCGCGTCGACGGTGAAGCCCGGCGGATCGCTCTACCTCATGGTCTACGCTCCGACCTACCACTCGTCGCCCCAGGTGCTCGAGTGGCGCGAGCGCTACCACCGCGAGTGCCGCAGCTTCGAGGAGAAGCTCGCCTTCGCCTACTCGGTCGCCGACCGGCCCGAGAACGCGATCAACCTGCTCGACATGCTCAACACCTTCTACAACTGGACGATCCCCGAGGATGTCTGCCGCGGCTGGTTCGAGGCGAACGGATTCCGCGACATCGTGCTCCTCAACCGCAACGAGCCGCATGCCTGCGGACTGCACATGCTCGGCACGAAGCGCTGAGCAGACGGCGTCTCCCGCGGTGGCGCCGTCACGCGTAGAGCGCGCGTGTGTCCGCGAGCATCCTGTCGAGTGCGAAGCGCGCGCGCGTCCACGAGCGTGCCGCGTCCGACATCCGCGCACGCAGCGCATCGTCGACGAGCAGTTCCCGGCAACGCGTCGCGAGCGCATCCGCGTCATCCACCCTGCACAGGAAGCCCGTCACACCGTCCTGGACGGCATCGACGGCACCCCCGACGGCGGTCGAGACCACCGGCGTTCCAAGCCACTGCGACTCGAGGAGCACGTTCGGCGTGCCCTCCATGCGCGAGCAGAGCAGTGTGGCGCGCGCGGCGGCCATGAGCTCGGGGACATCGTCGCGCCGCCCGAGCAGTGCGAGCCGCGGGCCGACCGCGCGCGCCCTCGCGGCGATCTCCGGCATGAGCGGCCCATCGCCGACAAGCACCGCGCGCGCGTGCGGAACCGCGTCGAGCACGCGCCGCGCGACCTCGATGAACAGTTCGGGCTGCTTCTCCTCGCTCAGCCGCAGCACGCCGAGGAGGACGGGCTCGCCTCCCGGGGCGATCTCCGACCGCGCGCGTGCGACCGCTTCGGGCGACGGCTCCACGATCTGCGCCGGATCGATGCCGTTCGGCACCACCGCGATGCGCGCGGGGTCGATGCCGATCCACTCCGCGTAGTCGCGCGCACCCGCCTGCGAGTTCGCGACGAGCCGCACGCGCGGACTCCCGGCGAGCGCGCGGTAGCCGTCGCGCATCCACGACACATGCAGCATGGGGAAGTGCGACGGATTCACCGATCGCAGCGACAGCACGATGCGCGGCACACCGGTCGCGAGCGCCGCGATTCCCGCGCAGATGTTGGTCTGGTCGAGCCACGCATGCACGATGTCCGGCCGCCGCGCCAGGAACTCGCCCGCGAGGTCGATCGACAGCGGACGCAGCACGGCGGGCATCGCGGAAAGCGCCTCGCGTGTCGCGGGATCCGCGCGCAGCAGCGCCTCGATCGCGGGATCGGGCCGGCTACCCGCCATGGAAACCTCGACCGACGCGCGCTCGATCCGATCACGGTAGTGCGCGGAGGCGCCCTCGAGTGCCGCGATCGTCAGCACCTCGTGCCGCTCGCGTCCGTGCGGTTGCAGTCCGCAGACGAGTGCGGCGAGCTGCCGTTCGGCTCCACCAGGCCCGAGCGAACCGATCGCGTGCACCACGCGCGGTACGCCGCTGCATGTGCGCGCCGGACGCTCGAGCAGCTCGCGCGGCACGACCATCGGACCACCGCCACGCGGCGGGAGCAACGCGATCAGGCGCTGCGTGATCCGCGGCCCGAGCCGCGCAGCCACGCGCCGGGCGACGCCGCGCACGATGCGGCGCGCGAAGCGGGCTGCGCGACGCACGATGGGATCTCCGCGCAGGAACGCGCGTTCATAGCCGCCCATCGTTCACCCCGTAGAGCGCATGCGTCTCGCGCACCATCCGCTCGAGCGGGAAGCGCTCGCGCACGAGCGCCCGTCCGCGCGCCGCCATCGCCGCGCGCAGCGCATGGTCGGAGAGCAGCCGCTCGAGATCCCGCGCGAGTCCATCGACATCACCGATCGGACGCAGGAAGCCCGTCTCATCGGCGAGCATGGTCTCGCGGGCACCGCCCGCATCGGTCGCGACGACCGGGCAACCGAGCGCCTGCGCCTCGACGAGCACATTCGGCAGCCCCTCGACCCGCGAACAGAGCATCGCGGCGTCGGCGGCTCCGAGCAGGGCGGGCACATCGCCGCGTCGCCCGAGGCACACGAACGAACCACCGAGATCCTCGGTGAACCTGCGCAGGTCGCCGAGCATCGGTCCCTCGCCCGCGACCGCGAACACCGCATCGGGAATCCGCTTCAGCACACGCCGCGCCACATGCACGAAGTGATGGGGATTCTTCTCGTCGCTCACCCGGAACACGCCGAGCACGAGCGGCCGTCCCTCCGAAGCGGTCTCCGTGCGCACACGCGCGATGTCCTCCGCGGCGGGCGGCGCGAACTGCTCCGCATCGAATCCGTTGCGCACGACGCCGATGCGCCCGCGGTCGATTCCGATCCAGCGCGCGTAGTCGTCGGCACCGGCCTCGCTGTTCGCGACGAACCGGATCGGCGCCTCTCCCGCGAGCGCGCGGTACCACGGCTGCATCCAGTCGCGGAGCATCGCGGGGAAGTGCGTCGGCGCGAGCGAGCGCAGCGACAGGATCACGCGTGGTGCACCGGTCGCGATCGCCGCGGCGCCCGCGAAGATGTTGGTGTGGTCGAGCCACGCGTGCACGATGTCGGGCTCGAGATCGAGGAACTCGCCCGCGATCTCGACCGGCTCGTGCCCGAGCTCGAGCGGGATCGCGAAGATCCGGCGCCGCAGCGCGCGGTCGCCGCGGATGCGCGCAAGCGCGCGTGGCCCGACGCGATCACCCGCGGTCCGCACCTCGATGCCCGCAGCCTCGAGGAAGTCGCGGTAGTGACCGGCCGCACCCGTCGCCGCGTGGCATGTCACGACGGTGTGCGACACGCGTCCCGATCGCTGCGAAGCGGCGATGAACGCCGCAAGCTGACGCTCCGCGCCACCGGCACCGAGGCTTCCGATCACATGGACAACGCGCGGCCGCGCGCGCGGCGCAACGCCATCGACCGGATTGCCCGCGGCCCCACGCATCGCCGCGAGCGCGTCCTCCGCCGTGCGTTCGAACCGCTGCGGATAGAAGCGCCGGTCGTACGCCGCCGTCGCGCCGCTTCCAGCGAACTGCACCACGCGCCGTCCGAGCGCGCG
>JBEAQW010000081.1:0-18229 GCA_041163725.1 Planctomycetota bacterium | reverse complement strand
TACGCGATCTTCGAGTGGTCCGCGGACTGCAACGGCGACGGCGTCATCGACTACGGCCAGGTCTTCTACGCCGATGCGGACGGCGACGGCTTCGGCTTCGGCGAGCCGCTCGCTCCGGGCGGGTGCGGCGTGCTCAACAACGAGGATTGCGACGACGCGCTTGCGCTGGGCTTCTACACGGATGCGGACGGCGACGGCTTCGGTGTCGGCGAACCGGACCAGCCGTGCGGAGTCACCGTCGCGGGCGACTGCAACGACGCGGATGCCGCCATCAACCCGGGCGCGGTCGAGATCTGCGACGCGGGCGATGTGGACGAGAACTGCAACGACCTCTCCGACGACGCCGATCCTGGCGTTGCGGATGCTGGCCGCACGGACTTCTTCGTCGACGCGGACAACGACAACTACGGCGTCGGTAGCGCGGTGCGCTTCTGCGACGAGCCGGCGTTCTACGCGCTGGTCGCGGGCGACTGCAACGATTCCGACCCGTCGGTCTATCCCCGCGCACCCGAGCTCTGCGATGGCATCGACCAGAACTGTGATGGCAATGCCGACGACATCGACGGCGACGGAATCCTCGACTGCGTCGATGTCGATGTCGTCATGCAGGTGTTCGATGGCGGCGTCGTGCCCGGCGGCACGATGATCGTGCGCGTGTCGGCCGACACCGTGGACACGATCGCTCCGCTGCTTGGCCTCCAGACCGCGATCCGCTTCGACGCATCGCGCCTGGCGGTGACCAGCGTCACTCCCGTCGCCGGCTCGCCGCTTCCTCAGGAGATCATTCCCGCGATCGTCGACAACGCGGCGGGCACGCTGCTCTACGCGGTCGGTGCGGTTCCTGGAAGCGATCCGCTCACCGGCGATGCGGATCTCTTCGACATCGAGTTCGCGGTGCTACCCGACGCCGATGCGTGCGCGCCCGGCGTCGTGCTCGCGTGGTTCGAGCCCGAGGCGTCGACCTTCTTCGTCGACGGTTCGGGTGATGCCCTCGTGCCCGGGCTGATCTCGCTCGAGGCGACCGACCTCGATGTGCTCCCGCCCGTCATCTCTGGCGTGCCGTCGGCGCTGACCGTGCCGACCGACGCGGGAACCACCTTCGGTGCGTTCATCGACGAACCCTCCGTGACCGCCGACGACGCATGCACCGATTCCACTCTCGATATCTCGATCACCTATCCGGGCGGATCGGTCGTTGACGCGTGGCCGGCGAGTGGCATGTTCCCGCAGGGGACCTCGACGGTCCTGTGGACCGCGCGCGATGCGGGTGGCAACGAGAGCACGGCCTCATGGACCATCACGGTCGAGGACTACCAGCTGCTCGATGCGACGATCCGCATCCAAGGCGCGTTCGACGACACGCAGTCGTCGTTCAGCCGCTGCATCACGATCTCGGCGGATGGACTCGGCCAGTCCAGCCAGTGCGTGACCTTCGAGACGCTGTCGAAGCTCGGCACGGTCTCGGGGCTCGTCGTCTCGCCCGCGGTCGAGGTCTTCCCCTGCATCACGGCGAAGGACACGCCGCTCTGCGATTCATGCGAATGCGCGGGCCACTCGATCACGGATCTCGGCGATGTCACGATCGTCGGTAGCCGGTACAGCGCCGACTTCTTCCTGCTCCAGGGCAACTCGAACGACGACGAGACGATCGATGTCCTCGACTACGGCCTCTGGTTCATCGACTTCGGCGATCCGGGCCGCTGCGGGCGCTCGAACTTCAATGCCGACGATGTCGTGTCCAGCGCCGACTTCGCGTGGATCTCGATCAACTTCTTCGCGACCGGCGAGTCGTGCGGAGGCGGCGACTTCAACGGCGCCGCGCCGGTCACCCGCATCTCGGTCAAGGAACTCCGTCGCCGCGGCCTCGGGGAGCTCGCCGAAGCCGATGTGAACGGCGACGGCTGGCTCGACATGCGCGATGTCCAGCATGTGATGCAGTTCGGAGTCCCGCAGCCGTTCAGCGCCGAGTGAGTTCAGTTCGCCGCATGGTGGTGTCCCATCGACACCGCGAACGCGACGATCGCACCGAGCGCAACTGCCGAGAGTCCAAGCAGCGCGCCGATCCGCCACTGGCGGCGGCGCGCCTTGGCTTCATCGAGCCAGATGCGACCGTCGGCCTCGCGTACGACGACACCTGATCTCAGGAGTGGTCGAAGCGGCGCGTCGGCGATGGCAAGCGTGGTCGCCTTGCGGGCGCGGTCGGGCGCCGTGGCGCCCGCGCGTCGCAGCGTCTTGACCGGTCCGGGCTGACGAAGCACCGTGACGAGCATGATGAGCGGCCCTGCGATCGCGCCGACCGACGCGAACGCGCCGCCTGAGCCGGGCATCTGGGGAAGGAACGGTGCAGGCATGCGCGAAGCGTAGCGCCCACTCCACGCCGCGTTGCGGATTCGCCTCTACTCCGCGCCGAGCACATCGCGACCTTCGATCCCGTCGGTCGTGAGGATGTGGAAGCTCGTGCGCACGAGGTAGTCGTACGACTGTCCGCCGTAGTAGCCGAACGCGCCGAAGGGCGTGTTGCGCGACCACAGGCCGCCTGCGCGCTGGTCGCCCTGCATCGCGCGGGCACAGCCCACGAGTTCGACATGCCCATCGAAGAAGAGCGTCCCGGGCGCCGAGTGCAGGCCATGGTTGAAGAACCACGGCGTACGGCCTCCCGCGAAGCTCGGATTCACCGCGCTGCGGGGACGATGCTGCAGCCAGCTGTGCTCGATCATGCGCGTCTTCAGCGACGGATACCTGCAGCGCGAGACGGGCGGCGATCGGAAGCCGGATGGCATCGAGCCGGGAGGGGTGAACCCGTTGCCGTCGAGCGCGTGTCCGTCGCGTCGCATGACCGCGGGGTTCCACATCGCGGCGGGCGAGAAGCAGTACGAGCTGTCGGCGTAGTGCACGCCATCGAAGGTGAACGCCGCCGGGCTCTGGAAGTACCGTTCCGCGACCTCGAGCGCGAGCTCGTCCTTCGGTGCGTACAGGGCGGGGTCGTAGAAGCGTCCGTTGAGGTATGCGGCGAACCGTTCGACGCCCGGCATGCGGAAGCTGCCGAATCCGCTGCCGCCCCCTGGATTCAGATGGCTCCCGAAGTGGATCGGCACATAGACGGCCCAGTTGAAGCAGGCCTCGGGCCAGTTGAAGCCCGAGCAGTGGCCGCTCGATCCGAGAAAGTAGCCCCAGATGCCGAAGGTGTCGTTCCCGATGATCTGTTGCGGCGGACAGGCGATCTGCGAGAGGTACTGGCTGCAGCTGCCGCCGGCGAGGCCCGCGTCGTCGGGATGCGCGGTGAACTGCCGATCCGACCAGTCCGCCGCATAGGCCTCGTTCGCGGCGCCGAGGTTGCGCAGGTTCGCAAGCGACTGCGTCGTGCGCGCACCGTCACGCGCGCGAGCGATCGCAGGCAGCAGGAGCGAGACGAGCAGACCGACGATCGCGGCCACCGCAAGCAGTTCGACGAGCGTGAAGCCGCGCGCGACCGACGGGCGGCGGACGAGTGGTGCGGATGAAGTCATGGCGTCCTCCCGGTGTTGCAGGCGTTCGGCTTGACAACCTGCTCATCGGCACTTCATCTTTCCTTAACACGAGAAACCAGTGGGAGTGGTCCGCGTTCCGGTGCATGGAAAAGGGGCCCGCGCGCAGGCGCAGGCCCCTTGTCGATGCGGATGGCGTGCTCGGCGGGGCGTTCACCCGCTTTCGCGATCACTCGGCGCCGAGCACATCGCGACCTTCGATGCCGTCGGTCGTGAGGATGTGGAAGCTCGTGCGCACGAGGAAGTCATACGACTGCGCGCCGAAGTAGCCGTTGTTGCCGAGCGGCGTGTTGCGCGACCAGAGGCTTCCGTTCGTCTGGCCGGGAGGCGAGACGCGCTGATCGCCCTGCATCGCGCGGCGGCAGCTCACCATCTCGATGTGCCCGTCGAAGAACAGGCAGTAGGGCGCGGAGTTCGAGCCGTGGTTGAAGAACCACGGCGTCTTGTTGCCCGCGAAGCTCGGATTCACGATCTGGCTCGGCGGCGGCTTCTGCAGCCAGTTGTGCTCGATCATGCGGGTCTTGAGCGAGGGGTAGCGGCAGCGGGCGACGCTCGGCGAGCGGTAGCCCGACGGAAGCGAGCCGGGATTCGTGTACCCCTGGCCGTTGAGGGCCGCGCCGTTGCGTCCGAGGACCTTCGGGTCCCACATCGCCGCGGGCGACCAGCAGTACGAGCTGTCCTCGTACGCCCCGGTCGACGGGTTGTAGGTGAACTCGGCGGCGCTCGTGAAGTACTGCGACACGTTCGAGTACGCGATCACATCCTTCGGCGCATAGAAGCACTGGTCGTAGAACTTGCCGTTCACATAATCGTGGAACGCCTTCACGCCGGGCATGCGGAAGCTGCCGAACGCGTTGCCGCCTCCGGGATTCCCCGCCGTGCCGAACTGGAACGGGATGTAGACGATCCAGTTGTAGCAGGCCTCCGGCCAGCCGTAGCGCGAGCAGCGTCCGCTCGATCCGAGGAAGTAGCCCCACATCGCGCCGCTGATGTCGAAGCCCAGGAACTGCTGCGGAGGGCAGGCGATCTGCGCGAGGTACTGCGTGCAGTTGCCGTTCGCGAGTCCGACATCGTCGGGAATAGTGGTGAACTGCCGCTCGCCCCAGTCGGCCGCGTAGGTCTCGTTCGCCTTCGCGAGGTTGCTGAGGTTGCTCGCCGACTGCGTCTCGAGGCCCTTGTCGCGGGCCTTCTTCACGGAGGGAAGCAGGATCGAGATCAGGAGGGCGATGATCGCCACGACGACGAGAAGCTCGACGATCGTGAAGCCGGATCGGCTGGCGCGTCGGCTGACGGGGTTCCTGCCGGACTGGTCGAAAGTGCGTGCCATGCTGCCTCCTTTGATCCGCGGCGGGGCGCGGTCCCGTCATCATGCGTGAATCGCCGGCTCCAGAGAAGGCAATCGGCCGTCCGGACCATGAAGTCGTGAAAAAGACCGCCCGCGGCTTTCGCCGCGGGCGGGGTCACATGCAGTGATGTGGGGCGAACTTACTCGGCGCCGAGCACATCGCGACCTTCGATGCCGTCGGTCGTGAGGATGTGGAAGCTCGTGCGGACAAGGAAGTCGTAGGACTGGCCACCGTAGTAGCCGTTCACGCCGAACGGCGTGTTGCGCGACCACAGGCTGCCGTTGGTCTGGCCGGGGGCCGAGACGCGCTGGTCACCCTGCATCGAACGGCGGCAGCTGACCATCTCGACGTGACCGTCGAAGAACAGGCAGTACGGCGACGAGTTCGAGCCGTGGTTGAAGAACCACGGGGTCGAGTTGCCCGCGAAGGCCGGATTCACGATCTGGCTCGGCGGGGGCTTCTGGAGCCAGTTGTGCTCAATCATGCGGGTCTTGAGCGAGGGGTAGCGGCAACGCGCGTTCGACGGCGAACGGAAGCCCGCGGGGAGCGTGTTCGGGTTGGTGTAACCCTGGCCGTTGAGGTTGGTCGAGTTGCGCTGGAGGACCTTCGGGTCCCACATGGCCGCCGGCGAGAAGCAGTACGAGCTGTCCTCGTACGCGCCGTCGCTGGGGTTGTAGGTGAACTCCGCGGCGCTCGTGAAGTACTTCGAGACGTTGTTCAGGATGACGACATCCTTCGGCGCGTACAGCGTGTTGTCGTAGAACTTGCCGTTCAGGTAGACATTGAACGCCTTGAGGCCGGGGACGCGGAACGCGCCGTAGCCACCACCGCCGAACTGGCAGGGGATGTGGACGACCCAGTTACCGCAGTTGCCCGGGTACTGCGAGCACTTGCCGGTGCCGAGGAAGTAGCCCCACATGGCGCCGCTGATGTCGAAGCCGAGGAGCTGCTGCGGCGGGCAGGCGATCTGCGTGATGTAGGTGCCGCAGTTGCCGCCAACGGTGCCCGCGTCGTCGGGGACGCAGGTGAACTGACGATCACCCCAGTCGGCCGCGTAGGTCTCGTTGGCCTTCGCGAGCTGGTTGAGGTTGTTCGCCGACTGAACCTCCAGGCCCTTGTCGCGTGCTTTCTTCACCGACGGGAGGAGGATCGAGATGAGCAGGGCGATGATCGCCACGACGACGAGGAGCTCGACGATCGTGAAGCCGCCCTTGCGGTTCTGTTGAGCCATGTGACTCAACCTTTCTGCGGGAGACCCGCAACGAACGCCTCTCGCAGGACATCGCTCCGTTGGATCGGCCGCTTCGACGAAGTATTCCGCCGAACCGGGTGCACTCCGATCCGATGATGGACTGCGCGTTCAGATGTTGGCAGGCCGAAGACATGCAACGGCTGGCCTGCCGAGAGAGTCGACAACCTGAGAGAAGGTGTCGTCGCCGTTAGACAAAGGGTACCTTCGCGGCCCGAGCGGCGATAGTTCCCACCATCGGGAGGGGACTTTTTCCCGAGGGCTCACCCGGGCCGACCATTTGTCCGAAGGGGCCGAGTTTCGTCCGATATCCCCGGTCGGCGGGTCGCCCCGTCGCGGGGATCGGGGACTTGGTCACAATGCGCCGATGCGAATCCTGAGCACCTGGTCGTTCGGTCTGCGCGCCAACGAAGCCGCTTGGCCCCACCTCGAGGCCGGCCGCGCGCTCGACGCGGTCGAGGCCGCCTGCGCGTACGCGGACGCCGCGTCGGACATCGACAGCGTGGGGTTCGGCGGACTGCCCGACGCGTCGGGCCGGGTCAGTCTCGACGGCTGCGTGATGCTGTCCCCCGGTCGGTGTGGAAGCGTCGCGGGATTGCGGTCCCACCTTCACCCCGTGACGGTCGCACGACGGGTGATGGAGCGCACGCCGCATGTGATGCTGGTTGGTCCGGACGCCGACGCCTTCGCCGATGCGCAGGGGCTTGGCCGCGCCGAACTTCTCTCCGACGAGGCGAGGGCGACCTACGAGAAGTGGTTGCGCGAGGGCGGCGTCGTCGACCAGAGTCGCGATGGTGCCAGCCGAACCCTCGGGTTCGATCCGCTGCGACCTGTCGATCGACGGCACGGTGAGGACGGAAGGTTGTTCGGTGGGGGGCTGCCGGAGGACGAGGCGCGATGGCGCCATCACGACACGATCGGAACGCTCGCGATCGACGCATCGGGTGTGATGGCGGGCGGCTGCTCGACGAGCGGAACGCCCTTCAAGGTGCCGGGTCGCGTCGGCGACTCGCCGATCATCGGCCACGGGCTCTTCGTCGATCCGCAGGTCGGCGCGGCCACCGCGACCGGAACCGGCGAACTCATCATGGGAATCTGCGGTGCGTTCCTCGTGGTGGAGGCGATGCGACGCGGCGCAACGCCCATCGAGGCGGTGCGCGAGGCGGTCGAGCGCATGGCCTCGACCTACGAGATGCAGCCTCATCATCAGGCGGCGTTCGTCGCGATGGCGCGCGATGGGTCCTTCGCGGCGGCGGCGCTGCGGCCGGGCTACCGAACCGCCGTGCGCGATGCCGCCGGCGCGCGTGCGGTCGAGCCCGATTTCGTCGCGCTTGCGGATCCCGTCGCGTGACGCGCGCGGTGCGCGTCGGTCGTCAGTTCCCGTCAAGCGTGATGGTCGCGTTGGCGCTGGCTTCGGCCTGGCCCGCGGCCTGCGCGGGTCGCGGGGCGACGATCTCGGAGGGGTGCAGCTTCTCGCCCCAGTAGCGCGCGACAAGGCCGTCGCGCGTCTCGAACCACCAGCATGTCCGCTCGATCGTGTTGCTGCTCGACGCGAAGAGCATGAGCACATACGAACCTTCGGTCGTGCGCACATCGCAGTCGTAGCGGAGCACTTCGGTCCCATCGCGCAGGCAGACTCGGTTCTGCGGCTCACCGAACGCCGCGACGAGGAGTTCCACGGTGGTCGCGCCGGGCTCGACGAACGCGAGGGATTCCTCCGTGATCTGCGGCCCGACTTCGCGGACGGTGCGACCGCCGGCGTAGATGCAGCCGGCGAGCGGCGCAAGCAGGCAGAAGGCGGCGATGGGTGCGATGCGACGCATGGAGCGGAGGAAGGCAGTATAAGTCGCCCGACGACGCATCCGCGCGTCGACGCCCGGCGAACCCGCCCGTCACGGAATTCCAACGATGAAGCTCTACACACGCACCGGCGACGATGGCACCACGGGACTCTTCTCCGGCACGCGGGTCTCGAAGGATCATCCGCGCATCGAGGCCTATGGCACCGTCGACGAGTTCAACGCCGTGATCGGCATGGCGATGGCGGCCTGCAGGCGGGAGGATGCGTTCGAGTCGAGGCTGCTCGCGATCTTCGCGCAGGTCCAGTCGCGGCTCTTCGACATCGGCGCCGACCTCGCGACCCCCGAGGGCGCGAACAACAGTTCGAAGATCCTGCGGATCGAGGAGCACCATGTCGCCGAGGTCGAGGGCTGGATCGACGAGATGGACGGATCGAATCCGCCGCTGAGGAGCTTCGTCATGCCGTCGGGCTGCGAGCTCGCGGCGCGGCTGCATCTCGCGCGGACGGTCTGCCGCCGCGCCGAGCGGCTGATGGTCTCGCTCGGACAGCTCGAGCCGGTCGGGACGGGGCCGCTGCGCTATATGAATCGTCTCAGCGACCTTCTCTTCGCGATGGCACGCCGCGCGAACCACAACGCGGGCGTCGGCGATGTCCCGTGGATTCCCAGCAAGCCCTGATTCCGCGCGCATCCGGGCCACGGCGTTCCCACACAAAGCGTGTTTCACGCCAGAGCGAGCAAGTTGCGAAGCAGTTTGTGAGCGCCCCCACACCACGCGTGTCACCCGCCAGAGCGAGCAAGTCGCGAAGCGGGTTGCGAGCGCCCCATCACTGCGTGCCGAAGATGCGGTCTCCCGCGTCGCCAAGGCCGGGCACGATGTAGAAGCGCTCGTTGAGCTTCTCGTCGATCGCGGCGACATGGATGGGCAGCTCCGGATGCGTCTTGTGCAGCGCCACGATGCCCTCCGGCGCGGCGACGAGCGACATCAGCCTGATGTCCGTGCAGCCCTGCTCCTTCAGCAGGCTCACGGCGTGCGCGGCGCTGCCACCCGTCGCGAGCATGGGATCGACGAGGATCACCGGGCCCTCCGCGATGTTCGAGGGGAACTTCGCGTAGTAGGTGATCGGCTTCGCCGACGACTCGTCGCGGTAGATGCCGACATGGCCGACATGGGCCTCGGGAAAGAGCGCGAGGAGTCCGTCCATCATCGCAAGGCCCGCGCGGAGGATCGGCACGATCGTCGTCGGCGCAGCGAGCTGGCGTCCGACCATACGCGTGATCGGCGTCTCGATCTCGAGGTCGCGGACCGCCAGATCCCGGCAGACCTCGAACGCCATCAGCCCCGTGATCTGGTTGAGGAGATGCCGGAACTGCTCGTGCTCAGTCCGCTTCTCGCGCATGATCGAGAGCTTGTGCTGGATCAGCGGGTGGTCGTAGACCGACACATGCGGAAATCGGGGGTCGTTCCAGGGCATGTGCGCAGGATAGTGGGAGCGGGTTCTACATGCGCTCGGGCGCGATGATGCCGTAGAGCGAGAGGCCGTCGGCGAGCACCGCGCGCGTGATCGCGCACAGGCGCAGGCGCGACATGCGCGCCGCGGCATCGTCGGCCTTCAGCACGGGACACGCCTGGTAGAAGCCGTTGAAGAGCGTCGCGAGCTGCGCGAGGTACGCGCCCACGCGGTTGGTCTCGAGCGTGCGGCCGACATCGAGCACCATCTGCGGATAGCGCGTGAGGTGCAGCGCGAGCGCCTTCTCGGCCGGATCGGCGAGATCGAGCGACGCGGTGGAGAGCGCGCCGTCCGACTCGCCCGACTTCGCGAGGATCGATGCGATGCGCGCGTGCGCGTACTGGAGATACGGTCCCGTATCGCCCTCGAAGGCGATCATGCGGTCGAGGTCGAACACATAGTCCTTGGTGAGGTCGCCCGAGAGATCGGCGTACTTCACCGCCGCGATGCCGACGGCCGCTCCGATCCGCGCGAGTTCATCGGGCGAGAGGCCGTGGGTGGGCGCGTTCGGATCGGCTGCGCGACGCATGACCTCCGCGGTGCCGCGTTCGCAGGCCTCGTCGAGCAGGTCCTTCAGCGTGAAGTTCTCGCCCGAGCGCGTCTTGAGCGGCTTCTTGTCGGCGCCGAGCACCGCGCCGAATCCGAGATGGACGAGCGTCGACTCGGCGCCGTCCGCGGTGCGGTTCCAGCCGACGAGACGCGCCGCGTCGAAGACATCCCGGAAGTGGTCGCGCTGGCGTGCATCGACGACATACACGACGAGGCTTCCGTCGAGCTCGTAGGTGCGGAACCGCACGGCGGCGAGGTCGGTGGTCGCGTAGAGGAACCCGCCGTCCGACTTCTGGATCAGCAGCGGCCGCTCGCGGTCCGCGAAGGGAACGATCATCGCTCCGCGGTCGCTCTTCGCGAGGCCCGCCTTGCCGAACGCGTCGATCACGCCGGCGAGACGGTCGCGGAAGAAGCTCTCCCCGCGGTTGTTCTCGGGGCCGACCTTGCAGTTCAGCGTGCGCGCGGCCTCGTAGACCTGCTGCATCGTGACCTCGATCAGCCGCTCCCAGAGCGCGACGATCTCGGCATCGCCCGACTGGAGCCGCACGAGCGTCCGCTTCGCATTCTCCATCGCCGCGCGCGCCGGCTCGTACTGGACCTCGAGTTCGGCGATGCGGTGCGGGCCGCATCGGAACTCGTGCGCTGCGTCGAGGTCCGCGGTGGAGGTCTCCCTCTGCGCGCCGCGGTAGGCGGTGTTCAGATCATCGAGCGTGAGCGCACCGAAGTCGACGCGCTCGCGGATGAGGCGGGCGAGCGTCATCGCGATGGGGAGTCCCCAGTCGCCGAGGTGGTTCTCGCGCCACACCTTCCGACCGAGCCTCTCGAACACGCGCGCGAGCGAGTCGCCGATGATCGTCGCGCGCAGGTGGCCGACATGCATCTGCTTCGCGACATTCACGCCACAGAGATCGATGACGACCGCGTGCGGATCGGAGGAAGGCGGAACGCCGAGCGTGGCGGATCGCGACAGTTCGTCGAGCCGGCCCGCGATGAACGCGGGCGCGAGCGTGACATTGATGAAGCCCGGGCCCGCGACCTCGCACTTCAGCGCGAGGTCTCCCAGGTCGGACGCCTTCAGGATCTCCTCGGCGAGCGCGCGCGGATTGGCGCCGCGTTCCTTCGCGAGCGCCATCGCCGCGTTGATCTGGAAGTCGCCGAACTTCGGATTGCCGCTCACGCGGATCTGCGGATCGGCCTCCGCACCCGTGACGGTGCGGATCGCCGCACGGAACCGCAGGTCGAGTTCCGTGGCGGGATCGCAGGTCGGTCGGGCGGCATCGTTCGGGTTCGCGGACATGGCCGGGCTCATGGGGCGGAGATCGTATCGAAGCCTGCGCCGCGCGTGCGGCGAACGACTACCATCGCCGCCTCCGAGGAGTCGATAAATGGCCGCAAAGAAGGCTGCGCCGAACGCGCGCGTGCGGAAAGCACGAGAGAAGTTCCTGCTCGAGATCACCTCGCTGCCGACGGCGGCGGGGCGCGAGGATCGCGTGATCGAGCGCATCGAGCGCTGGGTGGCCGCGCGCTCGGCGCGGCTCGTGCTCTCGCGCGACGGCTGCGGGAACCTCGTGATCGCCCACCGCGGCTTCCGCGCGGCGTGCGCGAAGGGCGTGAAGCCGGTGATGATCACGGCGCACCTCGACCATCCGGCGTTCGTGGTGACCGGCGTGCGCACGGTCGGTCGTTCGGCCGATCTCGATCTGGAGTTCCGCGGGGGCGTGAACGATCCGTACTTCGTCGGCGCCGCGCTCGAGGTGTTCGATCGCGCGACGAAGCGGAGTTTCGACGCGCGGATCGTGTCGCTCGATGCACGCACGGATCCCGCGACCAAGCCGTTCAAGACCGTCGTCGCCCGGCTTGCGAAGCCTGCGGCCGCGAAGTCGATCGCAACCGGGTCGATCGCGCGCTGGCGGTTCCCGAAGCCGCAGGTGACGAAGGGTATCGCGCACACCCACGCGTGCGACGATCTCGCCGCGGTCGCTGCGGCGCTCGTCGCCTTCGACGCGATCTCGCGCGATGCGGCATGCGCGCATGTCGCGCTGCTCTTCACGCGCAGCGAGGAGATCGGCTTCATCGGCGCGATCGGCGCGGCGCGCGGAAGCACGATCCCGCGCGGCGCGCGGCTCGTGTGCCTCGAGAACTCGCGCAGTTTCCCGCATGATTCGCCGATCGGCGCGGGGCCGATCGTCCGCGTCGGCGACAGGCTGAGCGTGTTCACGCCCGAACTCACCAACCGGATCGGCGACATCGCCGCGGCGCACGCGAAGGCGGATCCCGCGTTCCGCTTCCAGCGCAAGCTGATGCCTGGCGGCGCATGCGAGGCGACGGCGTTCGCGAGCTACGGGCTGCAGTCGACCTGCGTGTGCCTGCCGCTCGGCAACTACCACAACATGTGCGACATCGACGGCGTCGCGGCGGGCCGTGCGCGTGCGAAGGTCGGGCGCGAGTTCATCTCGTGCGACGACTTCCACTGGCTGGTCGAGCTGCTCGAGGTGGTCGCGCGGCGGCTCGACGACCCCGCGGTCGCGAAGGGGCATCGCGCGCTGATGGAGACGCTTTGGTCGCGCCATGCGCGCATCGTCGGAGGGACGAAGTAGATGGCGTTCGCACCGATTCCGGAGATCCTCGCCGACCTGCGCGCGGGCAAGGCGATCGTCCTCGTCGATGACGAGAACCGCGAGAACGAGGGCGACTTCGTCGTGGCCGCCGAGGCCATGTCGGTCGAGATGATCAACTTCCTCACGAGGGTCGGCGGCGGGTATCTCTGCGTCGCCATGACCTCGGAGGACTGCGAGCGGCTCGACCTCGGTCCGCAGACCGGCGTCAACACGAGTGTGCGCGGCACCGCGTTCACCGTGACGGTCGACGGGCATCCGAAGCATGGCGTCGGAACCGGTATCAGCGCGCGCGACCGTGCGAAGACGATCCAGCTGCTCGCCGATCCGGCGTCCACGGTCGACGACTTCGTTCGCCCTGGCCACATCAATCCGCTCCGCGCGCGTCCAGGTGGCGTGCTCGTGCGGACGGGGCAGACAGAGGGTTCGGTCGACCTCTGCAGGCTCGCGGGCATGCAGCCCGCGGCGGCGATCATCGAGATCGTGCTCGACAACGGCGAGATGGCGCGTGTGCCCGACCTCGAGCGCATGTGCGCGCAGCATGGGCTGAAGATGTGCTCGGTCGAGCAGATCATCGAGTACCGCCTCGCGCGCGAGGCGCTCGTCCGCCGCGTGGAACCCGCCTGCGGCGCACGCATCGACACGCCCGAGGGCGAGTTCACGCTGATCGCCTACGAGAGCGCCGTCGATCCGGTGCCGCACCTCGTCCTCTCCTGCGGCGGCGTGGGCGTGCCCGATTCGTCGGGCTGCGTGCCTGTCGTCACCGATCCCGTGCTCGTGCGCATGCACCGCCGCGATCTGCTGGGCGACATCTTCGGCGTCGCCTCCCGCGTTGGAGGAAGCTCGGGCGAGGATCTGCGCGCCTCGATGCGTGCGATCCAGCGCGAGGGCCGCGGTGCGATCGTCTACCTCCGGCCCGAGGGTTCAGGCGAGGACTTCTTCGCGCGACTCCAGCAGATCCGGCGTCCCGCGGACGATGTGAACGCGCCCGACCTGACGCGGACCGAGGGCGTCGGCGCACGGGCGCAGCCGATGGACAGCCGCGAGTTCGGCGTGGGTGGGCAGATCCTCCGCGATCTCGGGCTCACGCAGCTGCGCGTCCTGACGAACCATCCGCGCAAGACGATGCCGGGACTCCACGGGTTCGGCCTCGAGATCGTCGAGCAGGTCGCGCTGCGCGACGCCTGATCGCGCGCCCGAACGCGGGGTCGCGCCGCTACTCGGCCTTGCGCCAGGGACGGACATCGATCGCCCACTCCTTCGGATCGGGCGAGGGGATCACGAGCAGCGCGCGGTCGGCCTCGGACACCTCGCCGTTCACGACGGGGCGGTTGATGCGCGCGACGGTTCGGTTGCCGTTGCGTGCGCGGATCACGACGCCGGTGGGCGCAAGGCTCGTGCGATCGTAGAAGAGCTCGATCGCCGCGGTGTCCTTCGCCATGGCCGTGCCTTCCTTTGGAACGAGCCGCAGTCCCGCGACATTCCGGAGCGAGCCGAGCAGGGGGATGTCGAGCGGCGGCTCCGTCTCCGTCACATCGAACTGCGCGAGCACATCGTCCTTGCGTTGACCGATCGGAAGGGGAATCGGACCATCGCCGAGCGCGAGCGGATCGCGCTTCTCGCCGGGGGCCACGATCTGCCGCTTGGTGAAGCTCCTGTTCGCGTGGTCCTGCTCGCAGAGCCAGCCGTCGGCGTAGATCCAGTGTGTGATCGAGCGGTCCGAGCGGCCCGAGCCGTCGATGACCTCGTCGAAGTAGATCGCGAACCGGCGGGCTCCGTCGTCGGTTCCGCCCGCCGCCGACTTCGGCAGTTCGACCACGACGCGTCCGAATCGCCGCTCGGTCTCCTCGAGGAACGCGTCGTACTTTTCGAGCGCGAGGCCGCCGCTCAGGGTCGCGATGGTCGTGCCGGTCTTCTCGAGTTCGGCGAGGAATGCACCGACGCGTTCCGCCTCGGTCTGCGACTTCGCGTCGCCTTCCGCGGGTTCGGGCCGGGTCGTCTCTGCCGGCGGCGCGGACGCGGGCGCTGGCGCGGGCGCATCCTGCTGCGCGAGTGCGAGGAGCAGGAGCGAGAGACCGACCGGAAGCACGGGCAGGAGCATGGCGGGAGGACGGTAGCCGAGCCGACGCCATTCCGCGCGATCGTGGAGCGGAATCGCGCGAGGCGGGGCGGGGCGCTGCTACCCTCCGAATCATGGATTGTGCAGTCGGCGGATCGATCGCAGCGAAGCGGGGCCCGGCGGGCGCGCTGGCGGTGGTCATGGCGGCGGCGTCGCTCGCGGTGGGAGCGGCGAACGCGCAGGAATCCTGGCTGCCGGAGTCGATCGCACCCGCGCCCGAGGTACTCGAGGCTGCGTCGGCGCCGTTCCTCCGTCCAGACGAGCGCAAGGACTTCCGCGTCGCACATGGGCTCTACGACGATCTCGACCTCGACACGCCCGAGCGTCGCGCGCGTGTCGCGCTCGAGCGGTGGCAGCTCGATGATCCGGTGTTCGCCGATGCGTCGGTCCCCGCCGTGCTTGCGAACGAAGCGCTCCTCCGTCTCGGCCGGTTCGACCGCGTGCTCGAGCGGACCGCGGACGCGACGACGCTGACGCTTCGCGCACAGCGCGCGCATGCGCTGGCGGCGCTCGGTCGTGGCGCCGACGCGCTCGAGTTGATCCGCGATGCGGGCGCGGGTGAGGCGCTCGCGCAAGCAAGCGATGTCGAGGAACTTCTCGCCGCAGTCGATCTCGTCGCGCTCCGCATCCGTCTCGATGCCTCGGCGGCGGGCGAGTACCCGAAGATGCTGAAGGCGCTCGCGCGCGCGCGGCAGGAGCTCGATCGGCTCGATCCGAGGATCCGGGTGCGCGAGGCGCAGCTCTTCGCCGATCGCCATGCGATGAACGACGCGGTGAAGGCGCTCGCGGAGGCGCTTGCACTGCAGCCGCGTTCGGCGGAGGCGTGGCGTCTCGCGGGCACCATCTCGATCGCGCGCTTCGACTTCACGGGAGCCGCGAACGCCGCGGCGGCGCTTCGCAGGCTTGATCCGTACCACCCGGTCGCGTGCTTCCTCGAGGCGCAGAGCCTGCTCGTGCAGGACGATGCGGAAGGAGCGCGCGAGGCGTTGTCGCCCGCGCTGCTCCGCGAGGCGCGGCCGGTCGAGGTGCTTGCGTGGCTCGCGGCATGCGAGGCATCGCGGTACGACTTCGACGCCATGCGCGCGGCGCTCGCGGAGGCCGATGCCGCTGCGCCGGGACGCGCCGATGCGCTCGTGACCTGCGGACGGCAACTTGCGTTCGACCGGCAGTACGCCGAGGCACGCGAGATACTCGAGAAGGCCGCCGGGCGTGAGCCCGCATGGGCGCTTCCGTGGGCCGAACTCGGCCTGCTCTCGATGCAGGACGGGCGCGAGGAGCGCGCGGTCGACGACCTTCGCACGGCGACGCGGCTCGATCCGCACGACGAGCGCACCGTGTTCACGCTCCGTCTCGCGGAGGAACTCGTCGCCTGGGAGCGCATCGAGACCGAGCACTTCGTGATCCGTCATCCGCCGGGCGAGCGCGGCCTCGAGGCACGCCTGGTGGCGGAACTCCTCGCCGGCGAGCTCGACGCGATGCATCGCGAAGTCTACGCGCGACTCCGGCACGAACCCGCGCAGAAGACGCTGATCGATGTGATGCCCGACCACCGCAGCTTCGGCGTGCGCATCACCGGACTTCCGCGCATCCACACGATCGCGGTGTGTACCGGTCCCACGATCGCGATCGAGATCCCGAAGGATGGGCCGCAGACGAAGCACCTCGGACTCTTCGATCCGCTCGCGGTGCTGCGGCACGAGTACACGCACACGGTCACGCTCTCGATGACGCGCAACCGCATCCCGCACTGGCTGACCGAGGCGGTCGCGGTGGCGCTCGAGGACACGCCGCGGACATGGGACACATGCCAGATGCTCGCCGCGGCGTGGAGCCGTCGGCAGCTGTTCGATCTCGACGAGATCAACTGGGCGTTCATCCGGCCGAAGCGCGCGACCGATCGCGCGCAGGCCTACGCGCAGGGACGCTGGATGGTGGAGTTCATCGAGGAGCGCTTCGGATGGGACGCGCTCTGCAAGCTGCTCTTCTCGTATGCGGAGGGCATTCGCGAGGACGAGGCGATGCGCCGGGCCTTCGGCATCGCGCGCGAGTCGTTCCATGCCGAGTTCCTGGCATGGGCGGGCGACGAGGTGCGCGCATGGGGGCTGGCGCCGACCCCGTCGATGCGTGATCTTGCGGTGCGCCTCACGACCGGTGACGAGGATGCGGAGAAGCAGCTGGCCCAGTCGGAAGCGCAGCGGCTCGCGGCCGTGGCGCGCGCGTGGGCGGATGCGATCGGGCGGCCGGGGCGCGAGCGCTTCGCGCTCGGCGGCGCCGAGTGGCCGACGAAGCCGATGCCGCAGGTCGAGTTCGACGACGCGACGGTGCGTGCGTTCTCGGCGGAGTTTCCCGGGCAGCCCGATCTCGTCGAGATCCTCCTGCGGCGCGCGAAGGCGAAGGGCGCAGAAGGTTCCGCCGAGACGCGCGAACTTCTCGAGCGCTATGCGGCGCTTCGACCGGTCGATCCGCTGCCGCATCGGATCTGGGCGTCGCTGCTCACCGAGTCGGGTTCAGCGCTCGAGGCCGGCGGCGATGACGGTGCGTACCGCCATCTGCGCGAGCTCGATCTGCGCGCCGACAAGGACAACATCTTCGCGCTCGCGATCGCGCGGAACCGCAGGGCGGCGGGGGACATGCAGGCCGCGCTCGCCGCGGCGGAACGCGCGGTGCGCATGAATCCGTTCGATCCGACGGTCCGCGAACTCGCGGCGGCGGTGGCGGTCGAAGGCGGTGCGTTCGCCCGCGCGAGGCTCCATATCGAGGCGCTGAGCGCGCTCGAGCCCGATCGGCCCCTGCACCGGACGCGTCTCGAGCGGCTGAAGCAGCTCGAGGATGCAGCCGAGCGGCGCTGATCGGACGCAGGTGCGCGGATCGATCGCGAGGTTCCCGGTGGAGGGCGTTTGGAGCGGTGCAAGGTGGAGGTACGCTTGGGGGTGCCCGCCGAGTCGCCGGAGAACCGCATGACCCACAGGACGAACCTCGATCCGAACCCGCGCACGGAAGCCCTCGCCATCGCCATCGCGTGCTCAGCGCTCTGCGCGCCCGCACTCGCGAGCGAGGTGAACTACGACTGCACGGTGCTTCCCGCGACGAGCAGCCTGACGCAGACGACCGATCTCGTCTCGCCGTTCGCGGGCACGCTGATCGGTGACTACGACGCGACCACCAATCCGACGGGGACGCGCACGCTGCCCGGTCTCTTCGGAGGAAGCGGCAACAACCCGATCTCGTACACCGCCTCGTTCGTACTCGGCGGAGACATCGTCTCGCACCCGACCGGATCGCTCACCGTCGGCGTCGATCTCGCGACATCGACCGTCCGCGTCAGCGGGCTCGCACTCGATTTCCTCGGCGGTGCGCCGGGTACGCTCGGTGCGACGCTGAACATCAACTACCAGTCGTTCCACACGGTGCAGCCGACGGCGATCTATCCGGGCGGCATCACCATCCCCATTCCGCTCGGAAGCGGCAGCGTCACGACGCTGCGCGCCGACCAGACGGGCGGAGCGGTTCCTGGTGT
>JBEAQW010000080.1:0-27213 GCA_041163725.1 Planctomycetota bacterium | reverse complement strand
CAGTTGGCGCGGAGCATCGCGCGGGCGGGTTTCCGCGCGGATCTCTCGCGCGATCCCGCGGTGCGCGCGGCGCGCGAGCGGGCGGAGGAGCGGAGCCTTGCGGTTCGTCTTGCCGTGGGCGTCGCGCTGACCGTGCCGCTGGTGGCGATCGCGATGTCGCACGGAGCGGTGGAGTGGCTCGCGGGGCCGCGGATGGACTGGGTGCAGCTTGCGCTCGCGACGCCCGTGTTCGCGTGGGTGGGTTGGCCGATCCATCGCGCGGCGCTCGCACGGCTCCGCGCGGGTTCGACCGACATGAACACGCTGGTGTCGCTCGGGACGCTCGCGGCGTTCGGCTCGAGCGTCTGGGTGCTGCTCGCGCACGGAGCCGGTCATGCGCATGAGGGCGGAGGGCTCTCGCTGTCGTTCGAGGCTGCGGCGACGATCATCGTGTTCGTGCTGCTCGGGCGGATGCTCGAGGCGCGCGCGACGCTGCGCGCGGGCGATGCGGTGCGCGGACTCGCGTCGCTCGCGGTGCCGATGGTGCGCGTGGTGGACGGAGGCGCCGAGCGGGAGGTGCCCGTCGAGGAGATCGCTGCGGGTATGCGCGTGCGCGTGCGGCCTGGCGAGCGGATCCCGGTGGACGGGGTCGTGCGGTCGGGTGAGAGCGAGGTCGACGAGTCGATGCTGACGGGCGAGCCGATGCCGCGGGTGCGGCGCGTCGGTGATGCGGTGTCGGCCGGTACGGTCAACGCGCTCGGAGCGCTCGAGATCGAGGCGTCGTGCGGAAGCGATGGGACGCTGCTCGCGCGCATCGTGGCGCTCGTCGACGAGGCGCAGGCGTCGAAGGCGTCGATCGCGCGCGTCGCGGACCGCGTGGCGGCGGTGTTCGTGCCGGTCGTGATCGCGATCGCGGTGACCGCATGGCTCGCGTGGACCTTCGTCGCGCAGGCGGAGGATCGCGAGGCGCGTGCGATGCAGGCGCTCGTGAGCGTGCTCGTCGTGGCGTGCCCGTGCGCGCTCGGGCTCGCGACGCCGATCGCGGTGCTCGTGGCGTCGGGGCGTGCGGCGCGGATGGGTGTCCTCTTCCGGCGCGCGGCGGCGTTCGAGCAGCTTGCCGAGGTGCGCGCGGTCGTGTTCGACAAGACGGGCACGCTCACGGCGGGGCGACCGCAGGTCGTGCGCGTCGACGCGCTTTCGGACGGCGTTGCGGAGAACGATGTCCTCGTCGCGGCGGCGTCGGTCGAGGCGTCGAGCGAGCATCCGGTCGCGCGTGGCATCGTCGAAGCCGCGCGCGCGCGTGGCCTCGCGCCGCTCGGCGCCGACGGGTTCATCGCGGTTCCCGGTGGCGGCGCCGAGGCGGTGGTCGCGGGCGAGCGCGTGCGCGTAGGGCGCGCGGCGTGGCTCGCGGAGTCGGGAATCTCCTGTGAAGCGGTGGGTGCCGCGGAGGGAACGCGCGCGTTCGTCTCGCGCGGCACGCGGTGCATCGGAGTGATCGGACTCGAGGACGCGCTGCGCGACGATGCGCGCGATGCGGTCGGAAGGCTGCGTGCACTCGGAGTCGCGAGTCGGATCGCAAGCGGCGATTCGGCCGCCGCGGTCGGCCTGGTGGCGGATGCACTCGGCATCGCGCGCGCCGATGCGAGCGGCGACCTTGCGCCCGCCGCGAAGGCGGCGCTCATCGCCGGAGGTGTGGACGGCGACCCGCGCGGCGTCGCCTTCGTGGGAGACGGAATCAACGATGCAGCCGCGCTCGCCGCGGCGCGGCCCGGGATCGCTGCGGCGCGCGGTACCGACATCGCGCGCACCAGCGCCGATGTCCTGCTCGTGACCGACGACCTTCGGCGCATTCCCGAAGTGATCGCACTCTCGCGGCGCACGCTGTCGATCATCCGGCAGAATCTCGCGTGGGCGTTCGGCTACAACATCGTGCTGCTGCCGCTCGCCGCGGGTGCCCTGTTCCCGCTGACGGGATGGATGCTTCCGCCCATCGCGGCGAGCGCGGCGATGTCGCTGTCGAGCGTGAGTGTGGTGGTCAACAGCCTGCGGCTGCGGAGGGGTTGATCCGTCGTGATGGACGGGTCGGGGCGAAGCGGGCTCAGTCGACCCGTCGCGTCGGAACGCCCTCGTAGCGGGCGCCCGCGTCGAGTTCCTCGCGCTTCATCACGACGGAGTGGGGCTCGACGATGGTTCCCTTGCCGATCACCGCACCGTAGAGAATGACGGTGTTCGTGCCCACGGTGCAGCCGTCGCGCAGCTCGACCGGCGCGATCTTCAGCACGCGGTCCTCGAAGGTGTGCGCCTGGAAGAGCGCGTCGACCGTGACGCCGTCGCCGAAGCGGAGCATGTCGGGATCGACCACATGTGCGAATCCGTGGCCGAGCAGCGCGCGCCGTCCGATGCGGCAGCCCATCGCGCGCAGGTACATCGCGATGAATGGCGTGCCCTCGAGGAACGCCAGCGGCACCGCGGCCCACATGCCCCATGCGACATAGAGGAAGTCCCAGCGGCTGCACCAGCAGCTCCACAGCGCGTGGGTTCCCGCGCGCACGCGCCCGACGAGCAGCCACTTCATCGCGAGGATCGCGAGGCAGAAGGCCGAGACCGCGGCGAGCACGCCGAGGGGGAGCGTGACCAGGCGGAAGGTGGCGGTCGACTGCGCGGCGTTCGCGTACTCCATCGCGCGGAACCAGGACAGCGCCACGAGGATCGGTCCGACGGGGAGCAGGAAGCGCGCGAGTTCCCAGAGCCAGCGGTTGATGCGGCGGATCGGCGTGGGGTCGTGCGTCAGCGAGCGCGGCATCTCGACGACCTCGCGCCTCGGCAGGCGGAAGGGTGGATGGCCGAACCACGACGAGTTCGCTTCGGGAGGGAGGTCGTCGGCGCGCGTCGAGATGCCGACGAGCGAACCTTCGGCGATCGCCGTGCCTGCGGGCAGCACCGCGTGGTTGCCGACGAACGACGAGCGCCCGAGCACCACGGGTTCGAGCGTGGCGGTGCCGGCGTGCAGGCGCGGGCCGCCGAGGTAGACGCCGTCGGCGAAGAAGGTCTCGTCGCCGATGCGCACGCTCGAGGGGACGACATCGGTGACGGTCGAGATCTCGCAGCCGCGGCCGATCGAGGTGCCGGCGAGCCGGAGCCACATCGGCCACATGATCGTTCCCGAGAGCCACTTGCCCGCCGCCTCGATGAGCGCCGACTGCATGGACATGCGCGTCGCCGTGAAGGTGAGGATCGCGTGCGCGCCTTCGGTGGGCTTTCCAAGCATGCGGACGAGGAGCGCGAGGAGGAGCACCGACGCGACGCTCGCCGAGATCGCCACCCCCGAGGCGCGGAGGACGCCTTCCGCCGTCGGGACCAGCGAGTCCTCGCGAAAGAACTGCTCGTGGATCGAGCCGTCGGCGTGCAGCCCGAAGAGGATGAAGCAGCCGACCCAGGGAAGCGCGAGGAGCGTCGATGCGATGGCGAGCCCGACGAGGTGGACGGGCGTGAGGAACCACAGCGATCGCTCGCCCGCCGTCGCGGGGATGTCGGGTGCGGGACCGACGGGTTCGGCGGGTACGCCGTCGAGCACGGTGTGGGCGTGCGCGGCGCCCGCGCGCAGGTTCGAGAGCGCGCGCAGGATCGATCGCTCGCCGAGTTCGGCGCCCGGTGAGAGTCCCGCGCGCGTCTCGAGCGTCGCGTCGCGCCGCATGGTGACGCGGTCGATGACGATGCAGCCGGACTCGAGCGCGACGGGGCGCAGCGAGGCATCCTGCCCGACGGTGGCGCCGTCCTCGAGGGTGATGAGGTCCCATCCGCCGCCTGCCAGTCGCACGCCGCGATGGATGTGCACGCCGCGCCCGACGCGCGCGCCGAGCAGCCGCAGCACGAACGGCGCGACTCCGATGAGTTCGTAGAGATCCCATGGGATCGATGCGGCCGCGCGCGTGACGATCCAGTGGCGCAGGTACCAGAAGGACCATGCGCGTACACGCATCGGCCGGTAGCGTCCGATGAGCGTCCACTTCGCGAGCATGGCGAGGCCCGTCGCGAGCAGCGCGTAGCCGAGGGTGAACGCGGCGGCCACGAGTGCTGCGAAGGGCGCGTATCCGAGCGGGTCGTCGAGCCACAGCGCGATCGCAGTGCCGAGCGTCGGAATCCAGAGGAGCTGCGCGCCGACGACGACCGAGAGGAGAATCGAGAGCGCCTGCAGCGTGGCGACGGTCAGCGGCCATGCGACGCCCGCGGCTTCACGCGTGTCGGATGCGGCACGGCTCGGCTTGCGATCCACGGCCTGGTCGATCGCGGCGGCGAGGCCCGCGACCGTGCGGTGCTGGTACGCCATGCGCACGGTGGCGGCGGCGGCGCGGTGCTCGCGGCGCAGCGTGGAGACCGCGATCGCGGCGGTGAGCGAGTCGAGACCGAGTTCGTCGAAGAGGTCGGCTTCGATCGGGATGGCCGTGCCTGTCCCGAGCGCCGCGGCGATCGCGCTGGCGACGGCGGCTTCGGTCGCGGTGCGGGGGCTTGCGGAGGCGGCTCGCGGACTGGCGCCCGTGCGCGCGATCGCGGGCAGTCGCTTGCGATCGATCTTTCCGCCGAGTGTGCGTGGGATCGTCGCGATGCCGGCGATCGCAGCCGGAACCATGTAGGGCGGCAGCGTGTCGCCGACGAACGCGCGGAGTTCGGCCTCGTCGATCACCGCGCCCGGCTCGGCGACCGCGTGCGCGACGAGCTGCCGTCGCGCGCCCTCTCCCTCGACCGTGCATGCCGCCTCGCGCACGGACGGATGCGCGGCGAGACGCGCCTCGACCGCACCGAGTTCGACGCGGTATCCGCGCAACTTCACCTGTGCGTCGATGCGCCCGTGGTAGTGGAAGTTCCCGAACACATCGCGATGGACGAGATCGCCCGTGCGGTAGACGCGTCCGAGTTCGGGATGTTCGACGAATCGCGCAGCCGTCGTCTCGGGCTGGTTCCGGTACCCGCGCGCGAGCGATGCGCCGCCGACGACCAGTTCGCCCTGCGTGCCGTCGGCGACGGTCCGGAGGTCCGCGTCGTCGGGATCGATCACGAACGCGCTGCTTCCGGGAATCGCGGTACCGATCGTCACGGGCGCGCCGCCGACGATGGTCGCGCGCAGGCATGTGACGGTGCACTCGGTCGGGCCGTACCCGTTCTCGAGGCGACGCCCGCGCGACCACTCGCGCGCGAGGTCGTCGGGCAGCGCCTCGCCGCCGACATAGAGAAGGCGCAGCTCGGGCAGCGCGCGCTCGGGATCGTCGCATGCGAGCGTGCGAAGCAGCGTGGGTGGCGGGCAGAGCACGGTGATGTGCTCTGCGACGAGCCAGGGAAGGAGATCGGGGCCGAGACGCGCCGTGTCGTCGTCCATCACGACGACGGTCGCGCCCGCCGCCCAGGCAAGCCACATCTCCTCGACGCTCGAGTCGTACGCCGCGGAAGAGCCCTGCGCGACGCGGTCGCCGACGCCGAGGCCGAACGCGAGCCGATCGCCGTCGACGAGGTTGAGAAGCGAGCGATGCTCGATCTCGACGCCCTTCGGCTTGCCGGTCGTGCCCGAGGTGTAGATCACATACGCGAGCGCATCGGGCCGTGGTGCGGGCGTCGCGGCGGCCACGGCGGAGCCTGCGTCCGGACACGCCGATGGCGGAGGTGGCTCCACGAGTGGCGGATTCGGCGCGATCTCCGCGAATCCGCGCGCGCGCTCGGGGCGGGCGATCAGCGCGAACGCGTTCGAGTCGGCGAGGATCGCCGCGGCCTGTTTCGCCGGGAAGACCGGATCGATCGCGACATAGGCGACGCCCGCGCGCATCGCGCCGAGAATCGAGGCGTACAGCCACGGGTCCGTGCGCGGCAGGGCGATCCCGACGACCGCATCCGGCACGCAGCGATCGCCACCCGCGCCACGGAGTGCCTCGGCGATGTGATCCGCCATCGCGTGCAGCTGTGCGTAGCGCACCGTCCGCCGATCATCCGACGCGGGTGGAATCTCGAGCGCGATGGCCTCGGGAGCGGCGGCGCATGCACGCTCGAACAGGTCGAGCACCGTGGTCGGGGCGGGAGGCTCGTCGTTCACGGCTCGTCGCTCAGGATTCGCTGCCCGGGACGAAGGCGAGACTCGCCAGATGCGGCGCGAGCCGGCCACTCCGCGCCGCGCGCTGCGAGGGGTCGAGGTGGACGAAGCCGCGTACCGTGCCGAGGCAGCCCGCCGCGCCGCACGCGCATGCGAATGGCTCCGCCATCTCCGCCTCGGTCGTCGTGTAGTCGAAGGTCACCTGTTCGCCGCGGAGGATCGGCCGGATCGCGACGAGCGTGCGCCCGTCGATCCGCGCGTTCGGATCGCAGCTGTGATTGAGGTACTTCCAGCGCCGGGCGCTCCGAACGAACTCCTCGCCGCGATCGCACTCGGGTTCGATGTGCATGCCATGATCGAGCTGGATCGAGTAGCGCGTCGCCTCGCGCCGGAGGACTCCATCGATCGCGAGGATGTGGTCGCCTCTCGCGATGTCGCGCGTGGCGAACACGGCGACGCCGATCGAACTCTCGGCGGCCTCGCAGGGGGGGTCGGGCTCGTGGTACCCATCGCCGAATCCGGGATGGTGGGCGGAGTTGTCGGAGCTTCGCATGTGAGGCAGGCCGGAGGAACGAAGGGGCACCGAAAGCGTACCCGAGCGGCCCTCCCGTCTGAAGGGGCGGAAACAGTGCATTCGGGCGAATGGCGGGATGGATCCGGAGGCGTGGTGCCCGAGCGCGATGCCAAGGATGCAGCGCGTGTGAAGGAATGCGCTGGTCGAGCCGATGCAGGCATCGGCGGTCCGCACCCGGCAACGCGCTCCTTCCCTGCATGCTCGTCAATCGCGCCCATACCTTCATCCTGCAGGCCCGGCTGGCGATCTCGCTCGCCTGGGTCGCCGGCTTCGTGAATGTCGTGGCGCTCCTGACCTGCGGGACGATGGTGAGCCATCTCACCGGGCACGGCACCTCTCTCGGCAGTCAGCTTGCGGAGGGCGCGTGGCGCGCCGCGCTCCTGACGGCGGCGCTCCTCCTGGCGTTCTTCACGGGGGCGTTCGCCTCTGGATTCGCGATCGAGGCCGGACGGGAGCGAAGGTGGTCGTCGATCTATGTGCTTCCCGCCACGCTCGAACTCGTGCTGCTCGGGGCGTTCTCGGTCGGCGTGAGGGTCCACGATCCGACCGCCACCGAGGTCGGGGCCACGCTGTGGTGGATGACGATCGCGGCGACGCTCGCGATGGGTGTGCAGAACGCGACGATCACGCGGATCTCGAGCGGGGTGGTGCGGACCACCCACCTCACGGGAATCGTCACCGACCTCGGGCACGAGTCGGCGCAGCTGGCGATCGTGCGGTGGCTCTCCGGCCGACGGGGTGCCGACTCGCGTCCGGATGCGCGTGGGCCGAGCTTCCAGCGGCTGCTGCTGCTCGGGACGATCCTCGGGGCGTTCATCCTCGGCAGTGGCTGTGGCGCAATGGCGTATCTCCATGCGCCGCACTGGTGCATGGTCGCGCCGATGGCGCTCCTCCTCTTCATCATCGTGCAGGATCTCCGGACGCCGATCTGCGAACTCGAGATGGCCGTACCCGCGGGGACCGTTGCGCGCGGTGAAGGCGGCCTTGCGCCCGGCGTCGCGCCGGGACTCGTGCCCGGAGTCGCGGTCTACCGCGCGGTTCCCCGTGCCGGCGATGCGCGAGAATCGCATCTTCCCGATCTGGCCGCGTGGATCGAGGCGCTTCCGCCCGGTGCCGGCGCGGTCGTGCTCGACCTCGGGCGTGTCCGCGCGTTCGGCCCGCTTGCGGCGAACGCGCTGCATGCGATGTTCGTGGAGGCCGCGCGATGCGGCCGGCGCGTGGTCGTCGCGGGACTCGATGGTGGGCAGGTCGCCACGATCAACGCGCTGTCGCGGAGCGACCTGCTGCACGAAAGCAACAGCGCCCCCGATGTCGGGGGCGCGTTGCGACTTGCGATGGATGGGGGAACCCCCGATCGGGGCGTCAAGGCCTCCGTTTCGGCTTCGTGATCTGGATCACGGCGGCCGCGATCGCAAACGCCGCGATGCCGGCGATGAACGCGCCGACGCTCGGGCTCATGCGCTCGCTCGCCTCGAGATAGATCCCGTAGAGCACCATCGCGAGGCCGAGCAGCGCGGCGACCGCCGCGAACAGCGCGCCCACCACGGCGCGCGCGGTCGCGATCGTCGCTGCGCGCAGGATGCGCGCCTCGTGCTCGACGAGATCGAACAGCGACACGATCAGTGCGGTGATCGCCTGCATGCTCAGCTCCTCCGCGTGACGCGGTATCCCACGAGGATGCCGACCGCGAGGGCCGCTCCGACCGCGAGGAAAGGGTGCTCGGTGATCTGCTTCTCCGCCCCCGCGATTGCGGCGCGACCCTGGGTTCCCGCGGCGCGGAACGACTCGTTCAGTCCGGTGCGCGCGGTGCGCAGCGCGTCGGCGCCGACGAGGCCCGCGTCGATCTTCAAGCGGCGCAGGTCGTTCCGCAGCTTCTCGAGCTCGTGCTCGAGGTCGGTGGTGTCCTCCGCGATCTTCGTGCTCATGCGTTCGGCCATGCGTTCCATGTGATTCTCCGTTTCCTCGTTCGCTTCCCGGGTTCCGTTCGGCCGTCCGCGACCGTCCTGCCGGTGCGAGTGGATCGTTGCACGCGAACCGCGCGGCAACGCAGGGAGAATTGCGGGATTCGCGGCGTTCGGCCGCCGCGCGTGTTCGCGGAGGTTTCCCGCACCTCGCGCGGCGGATCGAGGCGCAGACTCCCGCTCATCGCGCGAATGCAGGCGCGCGTCTTGCAGGCAACGGGAGGACCAGCCGATGGACGATCGTACGAATGGAACGGAGTCACGCGCGGTGCGCGGAGACGAGGGACTGCGGCTCATGGTCGCGCTCGACTTCTCCCAGTCGTCGCTGCGTGCGCTCGAGTGGGCGGGCGCGCTTGCCAACGGGCGGAAGGCCGTCGTGCACCTCGTGCATGCGATCGAGCCGACGCCCCTCGCCAACATCGCCGACGCGGCGGGATCACTCTGCGATCTCGGGGAGAAGCGGTTGCATCGCGCGGCCGAGGGACTGCGGATCCGCGGCATCGAGACGCGCTCGCATGTCGACATCGGAAGGCCCTGGCAGGTCGTGCGCAGCGTGGCGGCGCGCGTCGCACCGGACCTCGTGCTTCTCGGGAACCGCGGGCTCTCGCCGATCAAGCGCGTGCTGCTCGGATCGAACGCCGACCGCGTGCTGCGGACGATCGAGGCTCCGACGCTGCTCGTCCACGCGGCCGACGCTCCGCCCGAGCGGCTGCGGGTGCTGATCGCGACGGACTTCTCGGAGGATGCGGACGAGGCCGCGCGCGCCTTCCGCGCGCTGTTCTCGCGCTCGCTCCTGCGCTACGAGGTGCGTGTGCTGCATGCCGCGCTGCCGCAGGCGGTCACCGAGTCGGTCGATGTGCCGCTGATCGAGCGCGTCGACTGGCCGCAGCTCGAGGCCGAGGCCACGGGCATGGCGGAGTCCGTCGCACGCCCGTTCCGATCGGACGGCACCGAGGCGACGGTCGCGATCGAGCGTGGAGGCTCCGCGCGAACCATCCTCGGCGAGGCGCGCGCGTGGCGCGCGGATCTCATCGTGCTCGGTCGCCGCGGCGCGTCGGGATTCGAGCGGATGCTGCTCGGCAGCACCGCCGAGCGCGTGATGCACGGTGCGGCGTGCGCGGTGTTCAGCGCGCAGCGCGCGCCGGTCGAGGCTGCCCTTCCCGGGCGCGCGCGTGCGGCCTACATCGCGTGACCACGCGGACGAATCCCCGTGGATTTCGCGGGCCGCGATGCAACCCTTGCATGTGCTGCGGCAACGGCGCGCGCAGCGAGAACAACCTCACGCAGACGGGAGTTTGCAATGACGACAGCGATCATCAAGAGCGACACGCAGATCAAGGCGGATGTACTGAACGAACTCAAGTGGGACTCGCGCATCGACGAGACGGACATCGGCGTCCAGGTGCGCGACGGCGTCGTCACCCTCGTCGGCTCGGTCGATGTCTACGCGAAGAAGCTCGCCGCGCGCGAGGCGTCGCACCGCGTGCACGGCGTGCTGGATGTCGTCGACGATCTCCAGGTGAAGGTGCCCGGCATCGGTGCCCGCAGCGACAACGACATCGCCCGCGCGGTCCGCGACGCGCTCCAGTGGGACGCGTTCGTTCCCGACGAGAAGATCACCTCGACCGTGGCCATGGGTATCGTCACCCTCGAGGGCATGGTCCAGACCTGGACGCAGCGCGCGGACGCCGAGCGCGTCGTGCGCGGCCTCGTGGGTGTGCGCGGCGTCATCAACCAGATCTCCGTGGCCGCCAAGGCCGCCGATCCGACGCGCATCAAGAACGAGATCGAGGACGCGCTCGAGCGCCAGGCCGAGCGCGAGGCGAGGCGGATCGGCGTCACCGTGAAGGACGGCGTCGTGACGCTCACCGGCCGGATCCGCTCGTGGGCCGAGAAGAACGCGGTCGACCGCGTCGTGGGCTTCGCCCCCGGAGTCCGTCGCGTCGAGGACCAGATGATCGTCGACCCGTACGCGTGAACCACGGCTGCAACCGGACATGGGCCGCGCCGGGCGTTCCGGCGCGGCCCCGTTCCATACGCACATTCATCGGAAGGAAGCAGGAGAGATGAGTCTTTCAACCTGGAACAGGAATCCATTCTTCGACGACTTCGCGCGTGCGCGCGACGACATGGACCGCATGCTCGGGCGCTTCCTCGGAAGCACCATGACCACGCCGGAGTCGCGCCTGACGCGCGGCGAGGGCTGGCTGCCGCCGGTCGATGTCAGCGAGAACGACGAGGAGGTCATGGTCCGCACGGAGGTGCCCGGCATCGCCGCGCGCGACATCGATGTGACCATCGCCGGCAGCACCCTCAACATCTCGGGCCGCAAGGACGAGAAGGAGGAGTGCGAGCAGGAGGACTTCTACCGCTGCGAGCGCCGTTTCGGCTCGTTCCGGCGCGTGGTCGACCTGCCCGACTCGGTCGATCCCGACCGCGTCACCGCCGAGGCGGACAACGGCGTCATCACCATCCGCATCGCCAAGAAGCCCGGCCAGCGCACGCGCCGGGTCGAGGTCAAGTCCGAGACGCGCGCGCCGGCGCGGCGCATCCCCGTTCCGGGTTGACCGCACGCACACGCAACGACGCAAGGAGGAACACATGTCGCCAGTCGCAACCACCACAACCATGAAGTCGCTGAAGGACCTGCTCATCGAGCAGCTCCATGAACTCCACGCATCGGAGATGCACTCGCAGACCGTGCTGCCGAAGCTTGCTTCGGCGGCCGCGGCGCCGAAGCTCGGCGATGCGATCCGCGGGCACATCGACGAGACCAAGCAGCATCTCGCTCGGCTCGACCGCGTGTTCGGCGAGCTCGGCATCAAGCCCAGGAAGATCGAGACGCACGGCTCGAAGGGGCTCCTCGAGGACTGCACCGCGATCGCGGGGCGTTCGAAGATCGAGCCGCATGTCCGCGACGCCGCCATCATCGCGGCGATGCAGCGTCTCGAGCACGACGAGATCGCCGGCTACGGCTGCGCCCGCACCTGGGCGTCGCTGCTCGGCTTCTCGACTTCGTCGAGCGAACTGCTCAAGACCCTGACCGAGGAGCGTCGGTTCGACGAGAGCCTCACGCGCATCGCGGAGACCCTCAACAAGTCGGCGCTCGAGCCCGTCGCGGCGGGCACCTGATCGGGGCGGACGGGGATGGAACGGGAAGGAAGAACGCGGCGGCGGGCCACTCGGCCCGCCGCCGTCGTTCGTTCGTTCGTTCGCTCCCGTCGTCTGTCCCGGCTGTTCGCTGCGATCGTCTGCTTCTCGTCTGCTTCACGGATCACTCGCTGGCGCCGCACCCGTGCCGCGATCCTCGATGACGCGCCGCGATCTTCGATGAGACGGCGCCGGTGACTTGCGCGCGAAGCCCGAAGCGCGGGAGGCGAGTCCTCACGCGCCGATCTCGGCGAGGTTGTCGCGTCGGCCGTGATATCACGACCCCGGTCTGGCACGAGCTCCCGCTACGAAGCGACAGCGCGCCCACGCCGGGAGCCCGGCGTGGGCGCATGAGTTCATCCGGCCGCGTGGTCGCGCAGACCATCGCCGACCGTGGTCACAGTCCGAAGGGATAGGTCTCCGGCGTGGCCGCGACGGTCTCGACGGGCACCGCACCGATCGCGTTCGTCTCGTCGATCCAGATCCATTCGTCGAACTGCATGGGGAGCGACGCCTGGAAGTAGTGGCTGACGAGCTCGGTCTCGGGCCGATAGATCACACCGATCGCCCGTTCAAGACGCGGCTCGATCAGCGCGGAGCGCATGCCGATCGAATGCGGCCGACGCAGCGGAAGGAAGAACGCGGATCGCCCGGTGGCATGGCAGAGATGCTCGTAGCTGTCGGCGTGCGACGGACGGATCTCCTTCGTCTCCATCGGACCATCCCAGTTCGAGGCCGCGGCCACCGTGCCGTGGTCGGTGCCGAATCCGATCGAGTAGCAGCGGTCGCCGAACTTCTCGCGCACGAGCTGCCCGAGGTTCAGCTCGCCGTGCATGGCGAACTCCGTCGCGGTCGCGTTCCCGACATGCGAGTTGTGCGCCCAGATGACGGCGCGCGATTCGGGACCACGGTGCTCGAGCAGCGCGAGCAGCGTCTCGTACATGTGCCGGTCGCGGATGTTCCACGACTCGCGCGAACCGCGGTACATGGCCCGGTAGTAGCGCTCGGCCTCGGTGATGACGGTCGCGTTGCGCGCGGCGTCGAAGAACCGGTCGCCGTCGGCCTTCGAGTAGCGGAGCCGCTCCTCGAGCAGGCCCTTCAGCGCGTCGAGCGCCTCGCGCTCGCAGCCGGCGAGTCGGCCCGCCGTCACCGCGCGGCCGTACACGCCCGGCTCGCGCTCCCACGGCGTGAAGCAGGCGTACAGCTCGCGCGCGCGGTCGGCGGCGAGCGGGTCGACGCGGTCGAGGTAGTCGAGCACCGCGCCGATCGAGTTGTTCAGGCTGTAGATGTCGAGTCCGTGGATGCTCGTCTTCCGCACCGGATCGCCCTCGGCGGTGTTCCGGCGCTCGAGCCAGCCCACGAACGCGTCCATCTCGCGGTTGCGCCACATCCAGGTGGGGAAGCGCGAGAACATCGGTTCGCGGAGCGGTGTCGATGGACGGGCCCGCACGCGCTGGTCCACGACCGCCGTATCCGGCCAGTCGGCCTCGAGCGCGACGATGTTGAATCCCTTGCGCGCGATGAGCGCCTCGGTGATGCGCGCGCGCATCCGGTAGAACTCGCTCGTTCCGTGCGTGCTTTCCCCGATCAGGACGATGCGTGCCGCGCCGATCCGGTCGAGCAGCGGCTCGAGCGGTGCGCGGTCGACCGACTGGAAGGGCTCGCTTCCCTCATCGATCAGGTGCTCGAGCTTCTTCGCCTCGCGCGCCCCGACGCGGATCGGACGCCGCGCGCGCCTCGGCTCGATCGCGCCACCCTCGACCGACCATCCCTCGGCACCGACGAGCGGGACGAACTGCACGCTTCCAAGCGACGAGCGCTCGTAGGCGTGTTCTCCGGTGCGGGTGATGAGGAGGAGATCCTGCGAGCGTGGATCGGTGCCGACCGGAATGACGAGCCGCCCGCCGATGGCGAGCTGACCGAGCATCGCATGCGGCACATCGGGCCCGCCCGCTGACACGATGATCGCATCGAACGGAGCGCGATCGGGCCACCCGAGCGTGCCGTCGCCATGCATGACATGGGCATTCTCATAGTCGAGCGCCTCGAGCCGCGCGGTGGCGAGGCTTGCGAGCGCCTGATGCCATTCGATTCCGTGCACATCCTTCGCGAGGCGTGAGAGCACCGCCGTCGCGTAGCCCGAACCCGCGCCGACCTCGAGCACGCGGTCGGTGGGCTGGATGCGCGCGGCCTCCGCCATGAGCGCGACGATGTAGGGCTGCGAGATCGTCTGGCCCTCCTCGATGGGAAGCGGTGCATCCTCGTAGGCGAGGTCGTGGTGGCGTGCAGGCACGAAGCGTTCGCGTGGGACCTCGCCCATGGCCTCGAGCACGCGGTGGTCGCGGATGCCGCGGGCCTTCAGCTGGTTCTCCACCATGTCGCGGCGCTGGTCCTTGAAGCTCGCCATATCCCGTTCTCCTCGGAGCGCGGCTCCGCAGTGTGTCGTGTGTCCGTCGGTTCTCAAGTCGTCGTGCGAAGCGCACCGATCGCGGGTGCGGGTAGCAGGGCCCGCCGCACGAGTTCACGCACGCCGCGGTGCGCGGCGATCTGGTGGGGCCGCATGCCGCAGAGCGCGGCGCGCTGCAGCGCGATCCCATCGCGCGCTCCGTCGATCTCTCCACGCAGCGCGCCGAGGAAGTGCGGTGCGACGAACGCCGTGAGCATTCCACCGTTCGCGATGCGTGCATGCTGCTTCAGCCAGTGCGCGACATCCTTCGCGAACCGGCGCTCGAGTTCGAGCGGTTCGCGATGCTCGTCGGCGAACCACTGGCGCGCGTTCGCGGTCGGACCCATCGCGAGGAGCGACGGCCGGCCATGGTCGTGGAATGCGAGCCACGGCGAGATCAGCCGATCGACGCGCTCGATATGCACGCGATCGCCGGGCACGAGCGTCCCCTCGTAGATGCTCGCGGTGCGTGCGTCACAGATGGCGAACGGCAGCGCCTTGGCTTCGTTCCGCATGGTCTTCCTCCTCTTCGTCCTCGAACGGAAACGCGATGTCGGGATCAACGCGGCGGGCCCGTTCCGAGTGCACCCACCGATCGAGCCACGCCTCTGCCTCGAGACGGTTCAGCACGCCGTTCCCGCCGCAGCGTTCGTCGAGCGCCTTCGAGAGCGCATCCACGAGGATCGGGCGAATGCTGAAAGAAGAGCGTGGATCGCGCAGGGGTCGTAGAACTTCGGCCATGCGACCATCATGGAGCGATCCTCCGACGCGCCTAGTGGAAAGAGTGCTCGGTTCGAGAGGAGTGCAATGATGTCGATAGGGGCAGATTCCCTAGACAAATGCCATTGAGTAAATCCGCGTAGTCCCTAGCCTGACTGTCTCTCGGCACTCGGTCGTCCTCGAGCACAGGAGGTTGCGATGCAGTTGGCATCAATCACGCGGCAGGAAATGGAAACCCCGTCTTCGTCGAAGAGCTGTGGGAGTGCATCGAGTCGCTTCGTCGCCGACGCGACGGAACGCAGTGCCGCGCGAGCCGGTGGTGGCGCCGATCCGATCCAGTCCCGGCCATCCGTTGACATCCAGAGGTGGTTGGAGGCCGCGGAGCACTTCGACAGCGTGCTGACGGGTTGCGACGAGCGCGAGATCGTGCGGGAGTTCGGGAGAATGGCATGCGAGATCGGCGGGGCAGTCGCTGCTTCGGTTCGTACCGTGGGGAGCCATGGACATGAGATCGAGGAGCATGTCGGGCTGGCGCAGGTCCAGGTCGGGCTGCTCGCCGCGGTACATCCCGCTGTATCGGTCGAACTCGAGTCGGAGCGGCGGATCCCGGATGTCCATGCGCGCGGTGACTTCGCCGGCACGCTTGCCCTTCCGCTGTTCGATGAACTCGGCGTCCGCTCGGTGCAGTGGCTGGTGCTTCATGGCGCGAACGGGGTCCGGTTCGGCACGCTGGTCCTCTACCTGCCGATGAGCGGTGGGCTTCCGTCGTACGAGGAACGGGCGATCCGCCTGACCGGAACTCGGGCGCATCTCGCGCTCGCGCATCGGGTACTTCTCGAGCGCGCGCGGGCCGATGCGTCGTACCTTGGCGCGGTTCTTCAGGGAGCGCATGATGGGATCGTCGCGATCGACCTCGACGGTGTGATGCGATCCGTGAATGCCGCCGCCGGCCGGCTCTTCGGGCGGCCTACGTCGGAGCTCGTCGGTCGCCCGATATCGTCGATGCTCCTCCCGTCGTTTGCGCGTCCGTCGAATGGTCACGGAGCGCGTGCAAGCCACACCGCTTCGGATGCGCTCGGGGGTGTGCAGGAGGCGATGGTCCTACGGCCGAATGGCGAGAAGATCTCGGTTGAACTCACGGTGAACGCGATCGAGGAGGGCTTCGGCTTCACCGCCATCCTGCGCGATATCTCGGGCCGCAAGCTCGCCGAGGGCCGCTTGTGCGATCAGGACCGCCTGGCGGTGATCGGCACGCTCGCCGCCGGGCTCGGCCACGATCTCAACAACGTGCTCTTTCCGATCCGCGCGCACCTGAACGCGCTGCTGCCCCAGCAGGGGCGGGTGTCGGCGGTGAAGCGCACACAGCATGTGACGGCGATCCGGAGCAGCGTCGGCTACCTCCAGCAGCTCGCGGACTCGCTCCACGCGCTCGCGCTCGACCCGGACGGAGACGGCGACGGGATCCTCTACACCGAGATCGATTTGTGGTGGGAGCAGTCCGGCGCGCTCCTCGGGAAGACCCTGCATCGCCGAGCGCAGCTCGAGGTCTCGATCGACGAGGGGCTGCCACCGGCCTCGGTGCCGCCTCACGCACTCACGCGCGCCGTACTGAACCTGCTCGTCAACGCGGGCGATGCGATGCCGGAGGAACGCCCGAGGGAGCTGTCGCGGGTCTCGCTCCGCGCCCGCATGTCCCGGAACGGACAGGAGATCCTCCTTGAGATCGCGGACAACGGTTGCGGCATGTCGGAGGAGGTCCGTCGCCGCGCGACGGACATGTTCTTCACAACGAAGATCCGTGGGCTCGGAACGGGTCTGGGTCTACCCCTGGTTCGGCGCGTGGTCGAGCGGGTGGGAGGGTCCATCGAGATCGACTCGATCCTGGGATCGGGCACCACGGTTCGCCTGCGGCTGCCGATCGCATTCGAGGACGGTCCGGCCGAGACCGTCGCAGCGATACGGATCGCGGATGGGCGCGAGCGCGACCTGATCCGCGGATATCTGGAGTCGTTCGGCGCGCGCATCGACGGCGCGCTCGGCCTCGACGAAGCCGATGTGCTTGTGCTCGACGCCGCCGCGGTCACCCTGGGAATCGCGCATCGATGGACGCTCGTCCATCCCGCGCGTCGGCTCGTGGTACTCGGACTCCTGCCGCCGGTCGAGCACCGGGCGCTGGCGGAGATGGGCGTCACGCATATCAAGGATCCAACGGACATCGCGGAGATCGAGCGTGGGCTCGGTGTCGCGATGGGAATCATCCCGCAGGAGAACAACGATGAGTGATTCTGTAATGACACGGTCGGTATCGATGGCATCGCCTCCACGCGAACTCGCACGGCGGCGCAACGCGGATGCGCCGCCATCCGGAGCGCAGACCCGCGAGGCGGCGCGCGCGACGGTGCGCGTGATCTGCGTCGACGACCACTCGGTACTGATCGAGGGGCTGCGCGCGCAGTTCGCCATCGACGGCGGAGTGCGATGCGTGACGACGCTCTCCTCGGCCGAGGACCTCATCGATGCGGTCGCCGAGCATCGGCCCGATGTCGTCGTGCTCGACATCGAGATGCCGGGGCCAGATGTGTTCGAGGTCGCCGATCGGCTTCGGCACCTGCATCCCGAGACCCGGTTCATCTTCCTGAGCGCGCATATCCGCGATGGGTTCCTCGCGTCGGCCTACCGATGCGGCGCGTCGGGCTACTACGCGAAGGGCGACGAACTCGAGGAGATCATCGACGGCATCAAGCGTGTCGCGCGGTGCGCGGAGGGGACCTTCGTCATGGGTTCGAAGGTGCGTGCGCGTTGCCAGCCGCCGCGCAAGGCCTCGACGCGCTCTGGTGTCGGCGGCAACGGACGCGCGCCCGCGGGCGGTCCGCCGAACACGCTGCTCGACTCGCTCACGCAGCGCGAGCTCGAGGTGCTCCGTCTGATCGGAAAGGGTCTCTCGCGAGGCGAGATCGGCGAGGAGCTCGCGCGCAGCCCGAAGACGATCGACGGTCATCAGGAGCGCATCATGAAGAAGCTGCGCGTCGCGACGCGCGCCGAACTCATGCGCTTCGCGATTCGCGAGGGGCTCGCGCAGGCGTGAGCGGCGAGGGGATGCAGCGGCCGCCAGTGGTGTGTGACCGCAGTAGCCTCTCGGAGGAAGCTTCCCGCGGAGTGGATCCGCGATCGATGCAGAGCGGTGCTTCGCCGTTGGGATTGGATGGAATCCCAGCGGCATGCATCTAGCATCGACGCAGCTGGCATGAGCCGGCGGAAGGAGAACGGGATGAACGAGGGATCGAAGGGGACGGGCTTGAGCGGGATCAGCCTGACCAGGGCGGCTGTCGCCGCCGTGTTTCTGACCGTGTTTGGAACGGCGTTCGCGTTCAGCGGGACGCTCGAGCCTCCACAGCGGGATCGTGCAGGCGCGCGGCAGCGCGATGGTGCGTCGCAGGGAGCCGGGAAGTCGGAAGGGCAGGCCCGGCAGTCCGAGGGCGAAGGGAAGGGCGATGGCGAGCGCTCCGGCAAGGAGGATGGAAAGAAGAGCGGAAAGCAGGCTCAGGAGCGCCGCATGCAGCAGGCGGATCTCGCGCGCCTCGACTCGATCGCCGAGCCGTGCTGGGCGGAGCTGCGCAACCGCCGGATCTACTTCGCGCATCAGGCGATCGGCAGCGACATCGTCCGCGGTCTCGAGGAGATCGCTCGGCGTCGCCCGTCGATCGGCATGACGGTCGTCGCGTACGCGGAACCGGATCGCAGTGACGGCACGGTGCATTCCGTGTTCGACGACCCCGCGATCGTGGAAGGCAAGTCGGGGCGCCGTGGCAATCCGGAGCAGAAGATCGATGAGTTCGAGCGGATGCTTCGTGGTTCGGAGGGATCCAGCATCGATGTCGCGGTCCTGAAGCTCTGCTACGGCGACATCGGACGGCTGACCGATGTCGACGCGCTCGCCGACCGCTACTTCACGGCAGTCGAGGCGATCGAGCGCGATCGTCCGAACATCCACCTCATCCACTGCACGGTGCCGCTGAAGGCGGAGGACGAGGGCTTCAAGGGGCGCATGCGCAAGCTTGTCGGCGCGGGCAGCGACGCGTCGAACACCGCACGACTCCGCTACAACGAGCGCATCCGCGAGCGGTTCGATGCGGACCGGATCTTCGACATCGCCCGCATCGAGGCGACGCGGCTCGACGGAACGGAGGCGACCATCGAGCGCAATGGTCGGAAGGTGCAGGTGCTCGCGGATGAGTTCACCGACAACGGTGCGCATCTGAATCCGCTCGGTCGCGAGACGCTCGCGCGCGAGTTCCTGATGACGCTGTCGCACCAGTGTGGTGCCGCCCGGGTCACTGCCGCCGGCGGTGGCCGAGGCGAATCCCCCGAGCAGGGCAGCCGCTAGCCGCGGGGCCGTCGGTGGTCTCCACCACGGCCACAACCACGGCCTCTACCAGGGCTCCAACCACCGTTGGGAGCGGGCCGACGGGTGTCCGTCGTGCGGGTCCGGTTGTGCGGACTGCGCCGATCGCGACGCCCGCGGCCCCTCCCGACCAGGCGGTGCGCGGCGAGGGTGCGTGCGCACCGTTGCGTTGCGGGGATCCTGGGCTACTCTTGCCCACCGTGAATGCCGCGCGTTCCATCCGTGTCCACTTGCTTCGCGGCGCGCTGGCGGCGACCGTGGCCGCGACCGCGATCCTCGGTACGCATGCCGAGGTCCGCGCGCAGGAGGGCGCCGACTACAACTCCGTGCCGCGTGTCACCGTGCTGGACCCGGGCTTCTTCCGCGATCGGATCGAGCAGGCGCGGACCGGAATCGTGCGTATCGCGATGTTCGGCGACTCCCAGGAGACGGCCCCGTGGGGATGGGGCGAGTACTACATCGCGCATCTCAATGCACGGCTGGCGCGGATCTACGGTCCGGTGGGCGAGTCGCATCTCTTCACGAACCACACATCGATCGCGCGCCCGTACTGGCTCGCGACGATGCAGGAGTCGTCTGCGCGCACCACGAGTGCGATCGCCGAGTCGCGTGTGCCGCCTTCGATGACGACCCAGGCGCTCCTTGCACCTGCAGCGGCGCCGAAGGGACAGTCCGCATGGGCCGCAACGGTGCTCCTGCACGATGCGTCGCGTGTCGTCGATCCGCTCCTCGCCTCGACGGAGTGGTTCGACCAGAACGGACCCTTCGTCGCCGACATCCTCACCGTCCGGCGGCCGGGTGGTGGCGGACTCGCCTGGCGCAACGCGCCGACCGACGGCGATGTGCCCGACGCGGCCGCGGCCGTGCTGCAGTCGGGATCGTTCGCGGGAGATGCGAAGGATGCAGTCGAGCGCTTCGAGTGGCGCACTACGCCCGAGCTTCTCCTCGGCGGCCGGCGCCACCTGCAGCTTCTGATCGGCGGTGACTCGGCGGCTCGCTCGAGCGAGGTCGTCGGTGTGCGATTTCGCAGCACGGGCGCGCACCGCGGCGTCGTGCTCCAGTCGTTTGCACGCGGCGGCATGCGGCTGCCGAACCTGCTCGGCGAGCACGGCGATTCGGGCGAGATGCTCCGCGCGCTCGCGCCGTCGATCGCGGTGCTCCACTACGGCGCGAACGATGTCGGACTCCTGCCCGATCTCGCGACCTGGCGTGCACAGCTGATCGCGACGATCGCGTGGATCCGCGCCGAGATGCAGGATCCTGCGTTCCCGATCATCATCGCCGCCGAGCAGCGCACGCAGGCGTCGGTCGAGATCATGTCGCTTGCAGACCAACTGCCCGTGGTCGCGCACGAGCTCGCGACGCTGGATGACCGCATCCTCGCCCTCAACCTTCGGCGCACGACCTTCGAGGCGTACGGATGGGGCGGCACGATCCGCTACCTCGCCGACGCCGCACACTTCAAGCCCTACGGACAGCGGCTGCTCGCGGAGGCGTTCGTCGGCGAGCTGACCCGCGCACTCGCGATTCCGGATCCCGCCTGTCCGTTGCCCGACTGGGCGGACTGCGTGCGCGTCTGGGGTGCATCCTGCCAGCAGGGTGGCTGTCGCATGGAGCCGGACTTCGAGGCGGCCGAGCATGGCATTCCGTGGCAGGGGGCGGGCACCGACTGCAGCGACGGCGATGGCGACGGATTCAGCGACGAGTGTCCGCCGGGCGGACGCGAGGACTTCAACCAGGATGGATTCGTCGATGCCGCGGACCTCGCGATGCTGCTCTCCGCGTGGGGGACGGCGGATCCGCTGACCGATCTCGACGGAGACGGAGTCGTGACCGCCGCGGACCTCGCGGCCTTCCTCGGCGCGTGGGGCGCGTAGCCCGTCGCAGGACTTCAATCGAGCGATGGAAGCGCGGCCTCGATCGCCGTGCGCCGCGCCTCGTACTGCGGCGGAAGCCGGAGCGCGCGGCCGAGCGCGTCGGGCGGCTCGTCGATCGCGAATCCCGGGCCATCGGTGGCGATCTCGAAGAGCACGCCGCCCGGGATGCGGAAGTAGATCGATCGGAAGTAGCTTCGGTCGCGCACGGGCGTCACGGCGACACCGCGTGCGCCGAGCGTCGCGGATGCATGCGCCTGTGCGGCGTCGTCCGCGACCCGCCATGCGACATGGTGGATCGTTCCTGCGGCCATCGGTTCGGGCGCGAGGTCGGGCGCGTGGACCACATCGATCTCGCGCCCACAGCCTCCATCGCCGAGGCCGAGCCGGAGGTTCGGGCGCCCGTCTCGGATCTCCTCGCCAATCGTCGTGAAGCCGAGCGCATCCGAGAGGAAGCTCGCGGTCTCTCGGGCGTCCGGCACCGTGATCGTGACGCGCGCGATCTCCGCCTGCGCGTGCGGCGTCCGGCGCCGCGCGTCCGCCTCGAGCGCGAGGCGCATGCCGTCGGGATCCTCGAATGTCACCACGGTGCGGCCGAACTCGCTCGCGTGGGCGAGGCGCGCGCCCGTCGACGCGAGTCGCTCGGAGAGGGCATCGAGCCGCTGCGGGTCGCATGCGATCGCCACCGCCGAGATCTCGCTCCCGCCATGTCGCGCGCGGGCGGCGCGCGGCTCGGGGAAGTGTGTGAGCAGCGTGCCCGGTGCACCGCCCGCGAGTCCGTAGTAGAGATGCCACATCGACGGCGCGTCGAAGTTGACCGTCCGCTTCACGAGCTCGAAGCCGAGCACCTCGGAGTAGAAGCGCCGGTTCCGCGCCGCATCGCCCGCGAACGCGGTGACATGGTGGATGCCGGTGACGAGCGGAGCCAGCATCGCACTAGCCCTTCGTGGCCACGGCGGAGTCATCGAGCGTCGGGTAGTCGTTGTATCCCTTCGCTCCCGGCGAATAGAAGGTCGCCGCGTCCGGCGCGTTCAGCGGCGCCTTCCGCGCGATGCGTTCGGGAAGATCGGGGTTCGCGAGGAACGCGGTCCCGAACGCGACGGCGTCCACGAGTCCCGCGCCGACCGCCGCGGCCGCTTCGTCGGGGGTGAAGCCCATGTTCGCGACGAGCGCGCCCTTGAAGGCCGCGCGCGCCGGCCCGAGCACATCGCCCTGCTGCCTGCCGAGGAAATCGGCGCGCATCACATGCAGGTAGCCGACGCCGCGCTCCGAGAGTCGGGCGGCGACGAAGGCGGTGAGCCCCGCTGGATCTCCGTCGATCATGTCGTTGTAGCTGTTCAGCGGCGAGATGCGTACGCCGACCCGCCCCGCGCCGAACACGCCGCTCACCGCATCGACGACCTCGAGCAGTAGTCGGGCGCGGTTCTCGACCGGACCTCCGTACGGCCCGGTGCGATGGTTCGATCCGTCGCGCAGGAACTGGTCGAGCAGGTAGCCGTTCGCCCCATGGACCTCGACGCCATCGAATCCCGCGCGCTGCGCATGGACCGCGGCGAGGCGGAATCCTTCGATGATCGAGGGGATCTCGTCGTCGCCGAGCGCGCGCGGCGTCTCGTAGGGCTTCATGCCGGCCGGCGTGTAGATCTCGCTCCCCGTGATCGCGATCGGGCTGGCCGAGACGGGCTGCAGGCCGCCGTTGAGGAGCGAGTGGCAGGCGCGCCCGCCGTGCCAGAGCTGCAGGTAGATCCGGCCGCCGCGCGCATGCACGGCGTCGGTGACCTTGCGCCAGCCGGCGACCTGCGCATCCGAGTGGATGCCGGGCGCGCCGACGAACGCGCAGTTGTCCGCGATCGCCATGGTCGCCTCGGCGATGAGGAGCCCTGCGCCTGCGCGCTGCGCGTAGTGCGTCGCGATCAGCTCGCCCGGCACATCGCCGGGCTCGGCGCGGCAGCGGGTGAGCGGCGCCATGAGGATGCGGTTGGGAATCTCGAGCGAGCCGAGGGTGAGCGGAGTGTGGAGCGTGGGCATGGGCGTCTGGGTCAGATTCCGAGGTTCCGACGCTTGTCGGCGACGAACTTCAGGTGATGGTCGACATGGTGCGCGTAGATCGCGACGATCTCGAGCAGCGTGATGCGGCCGCGCTGGGTGTGCACGCCCGTGCGCGCGAAGGCGTCGGCTGGAAGCGTGCGCAGCCAGCGCGCGGTGAACCGCCGGTTCAGCTCGAAGAGATCGAGCACCTCGCCGAGGTCGGCATCGGCCGCCGGGATGCGCGCGATGAAGGCGTTCTCGTCGTAGGCGATGAGCAGGGGATTCTCCTCGGCCACGATGCGGCGCTTGCGGTGCGTCGACGCGAGATCGCTGTCGAGCAGATGCACGGCGTTCTCGAGGATGCTCCATTCGCCCGGCCCGATGCGGGTGCGCAAGTGCTCGGAGGACAGTCCCGCGCACGCGGCGCGCAGCGCGGCTGGCCCGGCTTCGTAGGCGGAGAGGGCGGCTTCGATCGCCTCGGCGGTGGGCTGGGTTCCGTTCATGGGTCGCGAGTGTAGGCCTGGGCCGCCCGCGTGGGCCCTGCGCCGCGGGGGCGCTTGGCGTACAATCCCGCCCCGCGCGTTTCCGCGCGCTTTTTGCTTTCGAAAGAGGATTGAACGATGTCCGCACGCCCGACGATCATCTACACGCACACCGACGAGGCGCCGATGCTGGCGACCTATTCGCTGCTTCCGCTCATCCGTCTCTTCACGGAACCCGCGGGGATCTCGGTCGAGACGCGCGACATCTCGCTGTCGGGCCGCATCATCGCCGCCTTCCCCGAGCGGCTGACGCCGGCACAGCGGATCGACGACCACCTCGCCGAGCTCGGCCAGCTCTGCCTGCGTCCCGAGGCGAACATCATCAAGCTGCCGAACATCTCCGCCTCGGTTCCGCAGATGAAGGCGGCCATCAAGGAACTCCAGTCGCAGGGCTACGACCTTCCCGACTTCGTCGACGAGCCGACGACCGACGCCGAGAAGGACGCCCGCGCGCGCTACGCCAAGGTCATGGGAAGCGCGGTGAACCCCGTGATCCGCGAAGGCAACTCCGACCGCCGTTCGACGAAGAGCGTGAAGGACTACGCGCGGGCGAATCCGCACAAGATGGGCGCGTGGAGCCCCGACTCGAAGGCGTCCGTCGCCTCGATGACCGGCGGCGACTTCTTCGGCAACGAGCAGTCCGTGACGATTCCGGCCGCGACGACCGCGCGCATCGAGTTCACGGGCGCCGATGGCGCCACGAGCGTCCTGAAGGATGGCCTCAAGCTCTCCGCGGGTGAGATCCTCGACGCGACCTTCATGTCGCGGAAGGCGCTCGTGTCGTTCCTCGAGTCGACGGTCGCCGAGGCGAAGGCGCAGGGCGTCCTCTGGTCGATCCACCTGAAGGCGACGATGATGAAGGTCTCCGACCCGATCATCTTCGGCCACGCCGTGCGCGCGTTCTTCAAGCCCGTGTTCGAGAAGCACGCGTCGCTCCTCGCGAAGGCGGGCGTCGACCCGAACAACGGCTTCGGCGATGTCGTCGCGAAGATCAGGTCGCTCCCCGACGCCGATCGCGCGGCGATCGAGTCCGACATCGCCGCGACGCTCGCCGGCGGTCCCGCCATCGCGATGGTCGACAGCGACAAGGGGATCACGAACCTCCATGTCCCCAGCGATGTGATCGTCGACGCCTCGATGCCCGCGATGGTCCGCGAGGGCGGCAAGATGTGGAACGCGCAGGGCAGGACCCAGGACGCGATGGCGGTCATCCCCGACCGCTCGTACGCGGGCATCTACCGGGCCGTGGTCGATTTCTGCCGTACGAACGGCGCGTTCGATCCACGCACGATGGGCACGGTTCCCAATGTCGGCCTCATGGCGCAGAAGGCCGAGGAGTACGGATCGCACGACAAGACCTTCGAGATGAAGGGCGCGGGCACCATGCGCGTCGTCGACGCGGCCGGAACCGTCCTCATCGAGCATGCGGTCGAGCAGGGCGACATCTGGCGCGCGTGCCAGGCGAAGGATCCGGCGATCCGGGACTGGGTCAAGCTCGCCGTGACGCGCGCGCGGCTGTCGAGCACGCCCGCGTGCTTCTGGCTCGACGAGAAGCGCCCGCATGACCGCGAGCTCCTGAAGAAGGTGCACGCGTACCTCAAGGATCACGACACCTCGGGCCTCGAGTTCCACATCATGGCTCCGGCCGAGGCGTGCACCTTCTCCTGCACGCGGATGAAGCAGGGGCTCGACACGATCTCCGTCACCGGCAATGTGCTGCGCGACTATCTCACGGACCTCTTCCCGATCCTCGAGCTCGGCACGAGCGCGAAGATGCTCTCGATCGTTCCGCTCATGAACGGCGGCGGGCTCTTCGAGACGGGTGCGGGCGGCTCGGCGCCGAAGCATGTGCAGCAGTTCGTCGCCGAGAATTCGCTCCGTTGGGATTCGCTCGGCGAGTTCCAGGCGCTCGGTGCGTCGTTCGAGCATGTCGCGTCGACGACCGGTCACGCCAAGGCGCAGGTTCTCGCCGAGACCATCGACGAGGCGATCGGCCAGTACCTCGCGAACAACAAGGGGCCCGCGCGCAAGGTGGGCGACCTCGACAACCGCGGTAGCCACTTCTATCTCGCGCTCTACTGGGCGCAGGCGCTCGCGCGGCAGGCGAAGGACAAGGCGCTCGCGTCGTACTTCGCTCCGATCGCCGCCGAGATGTCGGCGAACGAGTCGAAGATCGTGGGCGAGCTCAACGGTGCGCAGGGCAGGTCGGTCGACATCGGCGGGTACTACCACCCGTGCGAGGAGAAGACCGCCTCGGCGATGCGACCGAGCGCGAGCCTCAACGCGATCGTCGACAACGCCGGGCGCGCGGTCGCGATGGCGTGAGCCCTCGGCATAGGTAGCAGGTCGTCCGCGTTCAAGGTCGCGCCGCGTCGAACTTCGGCGCAGGCCATGCGCACGCATCGGCGATGCGCTCGATGGCGAGCGGATCCTTTACGCGCGTCATCCACGCGATGAGCTCGCGATGGAGCCGCGCCACCGTACCGGCGTGCGCAGGGTCGTCGGCGAGGTTGTCGAGTTCCCAGGGATCGCCGGCGAGATCGAAGAGCTGGATGACGCGCGCCTTCGGATAGACGATCAGCTTCCAGCGGCCATCGCGCACCATGCGCTGGAGTTCCTTCCCGTACGCGGAGTAGATCGTGGGAAACGGAGCGGCGTCGGTCGACGCCTGCGCGGAGTCGTCGCGCGCGAGTCGCGCGACGCTCCCGGCCTCCGGTTCCATCGTGTCGGGCGGCGCGACGCCGGCGAGATCGGCTGCGGTCGCGATCGCCGAGTGGAGGTAGACGGTCTCGTCGACGCGCCGGCCATTCGCCACGCCCGGCCCAGCGATCACGAAGGGTGTGCGAACGCTGTGCTCGTACAGGCTCTGCTTGCCGAGGAGGCCGTGACGGCTCACGGCGAGCCCGTGATCGCCGGCGAACACGACGATGGTGTCGTCGGCGAGTCCGAGCGTCGCGAGCCGTTCGAGCAGGATGCCGATCTCGTCGTCGAGGTGCTCGAAGATCGCACGGTACTCGCGCTCGTGCGTGCGCAGCGCGAAGTCGGATCGCGGGAACGGAGCGAGCATCTCGTCGCGCACGCGGGCGTCGCCCTGATCGAACGGATGCACGGCCATCGCGTTCGGCGCGAGGCGGATGGAATCGACCGGCCGCGTGTCGAGGTACGCCTGCGGCGCCTGACGCGGATCGTGGGGCGCGTGGTAGGACACGAACGCGAAGAAGGAACGCGAAGGACCGGATCGCGCATGCTGCTCGAGGAAGGCGACCGCCTCGTTCGTCCACCGCTCGGACGAATGCACGACGCGGTCGCCGACCGTGAGCCAGTGCCCCTGGCGCGTGGTGTCGCCGGCGGACCATGTGTCCGGTGCGCCGTCGGCCGGCGGCCGCTGGTACGCGTCGCCCTTCTGATCGGTCGAGGGCAGGAACCCGCCCGCATGCGCACCCTCGATCTCGAAGCTCCGCGCG